>NZ_JASGBV010000074.1:0-12666 GCF_030053245.1 Stenotrophomonas sp. RS-48 | reverse complement strand
GGCGAAGCGGCCAACGCGATCGGCAACGGTGCCACCGCACTGGGCAGTGGCGCGACGGCGGTCGCCGCCAATGCCGCTGCCGTGGGCTTCAACGCGGTGGCGACGGGTGAGGATGGCGTGGCCATCGGCAACAGCGCCAGCAGTACCGCTGGCGGCGCGATCGCCCTCGGTGCGCAGAGCAGCAGCGCCGGGCCGGCCAGCGTCGCCCTGGGCGCGCAGTCGGAAGCGGAGGGCATCGGTGCCGTTGCGGTAGGTGGCATCGCCCAGGCCAGCGGCCTGGCCGCTACCGCCGTCGGCTACGGGGCCACGGCCGACGGTCGCGAAGCGACTGCGGTCGGCAACTTCGCCTATGCCAATGGCTGGCAGTCCACAGCCTACGGTGCGGGTGCCACGTCCAGCTTCTTCGGCACGGCCCTGGGCAGTGGCGCGCAGGCGGCCGACGTCGCCACGGCGGTCGGCCAGGGCACCACCGCGCAGATCGCCGGTGCGGGTTTCGGCGTACAGGCACGCGCCGGTGAGTACGGTACCGCGCTCGGCAACAACGCGGCCACCGGCCTCAATGGCGTGGCGGTGGGCTTCAACGCACTGGCCGGGCAGGATGCCAACAGCGTCGGCAGCGGTCAGCACACTACCGCCATCGGCAGCGAGGCGTGGGCGACCGAGGACGGGGCCACCGTGGTCGGCTACAACAGTTACGCGCAGGCAACCAATGCCACGGTGCTGGGCAGCAACACCTGGACGACCAAGGCCGCCGACAACAGCGTCGCGCTGGGTGCCGGATCGCTGGCGGATCGTGCCAACGCGGTATCGGTCGGTGCGGCGCAGGACTGGGTTGATGCGGCGGGCGTTACCCACAGCGCGATCAACCGCCAGGTCACCAATGTCGCGGCCGGTACCCAGGCGACCGATGCGGTGAACAAGGGCCAGCTGGATGTGGTGGCGGCCACCGCCGATGCCACCGGCCGCCACTTCCGTGCGACCGGTACCGGGACCGCCAGCGCCACGGGCAGCAACGCGGTCGCCGTCGGTTCCGGTGCCAGTGCCAGCGGCAACCGCAGCAATGCGCTGGGCAGCAGTGCCAGCGCCATCGGCAATGCGGCGCTGGCCGTCGGCGCCAACGCCGGCGCGACCGGTGCGAACTCGGTGGCGCTGGGCAGTGGCGCGCGCGCGCTGGACGCCAATGTGGTGTCCGTCGGCGGTGGCAACGGTACCGATGGTCCGGCGACGCGCCGCATCGTCAACGTCGCCGACGGTCGCATCGCCGCAGGCAGCAGCGACGCGGTCACCGGTTCGCAGCTCAACGTCACCAACCAGCGCGTCGGTGCGGTGGAAACCCGGGTCGGCGATTTCGATTCGCGTATCGCGACCGTGGAAACGTCCACTGCCAATGCGGTCGGTTATGACGACGCCAGCCGCGACCGGCTGACCCTGGCCGGCATCGAGGGCACCACGATCGACAATGTCGGCGCCGGCAGCATCGCGGCAGGCAGTCGCCAGGCGATCAATGGCGGCCAGCTGTTCCAGTCGCTCAGCGATGCCGCCAGCTTCCTCGGCGGTGGCGCCAGTGTCGGCATGCAGGGTGTGTTCGTCGCGCCGAACTACGTGATCCAGGGTGCCAGCTACAGCAATGTCGGCGATGCGCTCGGCGCACTGGACCGCAAGGTCAGCGAGATCGACCAGCGCACCGGGGGGGCGAACCGCTCCCGCACCGCCAGCCTGCGTTCGACCAGCACGCCGCTGGAGGGGGGCGCCGGCAGCCTGGCCGCGGAGACGGTCAGCGCCGATGCTGTCCCCACCGTGGCCACTGCCAGCACTGCCCGGGTGCAGGGCGCGCCGACCGCCGCCGCAGCGGGCTCGGGCATCCCGGTCGCCACACCGGCAGCGGGTTTCAACGCGGTCACCGTGGGAGAGGGCGCCGTTGCCAGCGGCGCGTCGTCCACGGCCATCGGCCAGGGGGCCAGTGCGACGGCCGCCAACGCCGTGGCGCTGGGCCAGGGCTCGGTTGCCGATCGTGCCAACACCGTCTCTGTCGGCAGCGAAGGCAACGAGCGCCAGGTCACCAATGTCGCGGCCGGCAGCGCTGCCACCGACGCGGTCAACAAGGGTCAGCTGGACCGTGGTGTCGCCACGGCCAACAGCTACACCGATGGCCAGGTGAAGGCCGTGACCGACAGCTTCGATGTGTTCAAGGGCGAAGTCGATGGCCGCCTGCGTCATATGGACCGTCGCATCGATCGTCAGGGCGCGATGAGCGCGGCGATGCTCAACATGGCCACCAGCGCCGCCGGCATCCGTACCCAGAACCGGGTCGGCGTCGGTGTCGGCTTCCAGGGTGGCGAGTCGGCGTTGTCGCTGGGTTACCAGCGTGCAATCAGCGACCGCGCCACGGTCACCTTCGGCGGAGCCTTCAGCAGCGACGACAGCTCGGTCGGCGTTGGTGCCGGCTTCGGCTGGTAAGCCACTCCATCGCGCCGGCGGCCACCCACGCCGGCGCCACACCCGCAACGAGGGCCTGGGGGGAGGTCACGGCAATCCCGGCTGGGCCGGCCGGGAGTCGTCAAGGAATGATGGCCGCAGTGTTGGTTCGATCCATGACCCAGAAGAGGAATTTCGACGTGATCAAGAAGCAGAACCTTCGCATCAACGTGCTTGCCGCCGCCGTGCTGTCGATGACCGCGGTAGGTGCCGTCCATGCCGCCGGGTTGCCGACGCAGGAACCGGCACGCCAGGCGCGCACCGCACAGCCGGGCACCGACCGCATCATCGTCAAGTACCGCGCCGGCACGGCCGCTGCGCTGGATCGTTCGGCCAAGCTGTCCACGGTGCAGTCGGCGCTGACCCGCGCCAGCCTGTCCGGCGGCACTGTGCGCGCCAGTACCCTGGGCCCGCAGGTCGTGCGCAAGCTCGGCGTCGGCGCCGATGTGATCCGCCTGCAGGGCCGTCTGGCCCCGGCTGAACTGCAGCGCGTGCTGAAGGAGCTGAAGGCTGATCCGGCGGTGCAGTACGCCGAGGCCGACGTGAAGCTGCGCCGCAGCGAACTGCGTGCGGGCGATGTGCAGCCGGCGCTGGTGCCGAACGACCAGTACTACCAGCAGTACCAGTGGCACCTGCACAACGCGACCGGCGGCATCAACGCGCCGGCAGCCTGGGATGTTTCGCAGGGCGAGGGCGTGGTGGTGGCGGTGCTCGACACCGGCATCCTGCCGCAGCACCCGGATCTGGTCGGCAACCTGCTGGAAGGCTACGACTTCATCAGCGATGCCGAGACCTCGCGCCGCCCCACCAATGACCGGGTACCGGGTGCGCTGGACTATGGCGACTGGGTCGAGAACGACAACGAGTGCTACACCGGCTCGCTGGCCGATGACAGCTCCTGGCACGGCACGCACGTTGCCGGCACCGTGGCCGAGCAGACCAACAACGGCGTCGGCATGGCCGGTGTCGCGCACAAGGCCAAGGTGCTGCCGGTCCGCGTGCTCGGCAAGTGCGGTGGCTACCTTTCCGATATCGCCGATGCCATTACCTGGGCCTCCGGCGGCACCGTGGCCGGCATTCCGGCCAATGCCAACCCGGCCGAGATCATCAACATGAGCCTGGGCGGCAGCGGCAGCTGCGACGGCACCTACCAGGATGCGATCAATGGCGCGATCTCGCGCGGCACCACGGTCGTGGTGGCCGCCGGCAACGAGACGGACAACGCGTCCAATTACCGCCCTGCCAGCTGCGATGGCGTGGTGACGGTGGGAGCCACCCGTATCACTGGCGGCATCACCTACTACTCCAACTACGGCACCCGCGTCGATCTTTCCGGCCCTGGTGGTGGCGGCAGCGTGGACGGCAATCCGGGTGGCTATGTCTGGCAGGCCGGTTCCGACGCGGCCACTACGCCGGACTCGGGCAGCTATACCTACATGGGCAAGGGCGGAACCTCGATGGCCTCGCCGCACGTCGCGGCGGTGGCGGCACTGGTGCAGAGCGCGTTGATCGCCGATGGCAAGGAGCCGCTGGCTCCGGCAGCCATGCGTACCCTGCTCAAGGAAACCGCACGCCCGTTCCCGGTGGCCATCCCGTCGGCGACCCCGATCGGTACCGGCATCGTCGACGCCAAGGCCGCACTGGCCAAGGCGCTGGAGGAGCCGTGCACCGAGGACTGTGGCCCGGTAGCCACGCCGCTGACCAACAAGGTCGCTGTCGGCGGCCTGTCCGGTGCGACCGGCGGCAGTGCCCTGTACAGCTTCGAAGCGGTGGCGGGCAAATCGCTGAGCGTGATCACCTACGGTGGTAGTGGCAACGTGTCGGTGTACCTGGCCCAGGGCCGCGAGCCCAGCGCGAGCGACAACGACGCCAAGTCCACGCGTGCGGGCAACGCCGAAACCGTGCGCGTCAACAAGCCGGTGGCCGGCACGTACTACGTCAAGGTGGTGGGTGAAGCCGCCTACAGCGGGGTGACCATCCTCGCCACGCAGTAATGCCATCACACTGTCGTAGATGAACTGGCGACGCCCGTCACCCCGTGGTGGCGGGCGTTGTCATTTTTCGAAAGGCGGCGCGATGGCGGCGGAAACCACGGCTTAACTGCTAAAGTCGGGCCGATCGACAGGAGAGTCACGTGAACGCGCTCGCTGCAACCACTGCCGACGACGCCGAGAGCCGCATCCTGGATGCGCTGCTGGCGCGTGGGCGGCTCAAGGAAGGAGACCTGGCCCGGGCGCGGCCGCTGCATGCCGAGGCCGGCGGCAGCCTGCTCGGCCTGCTGGTGCGCCTGGGGCTGGTGTCCGAGCGGGACCAGGCGCAGGCCAGCGCGGATGTGCTGGGCCTGCCACTGCTGGAAGGCAAGCAGGTGCCCGAGACGCCGCCGCAGTCCCTCGCCGAAGGCCTGCCGCTGTCACTGCGCTTCCTCAAGCAGTTCCACGTCTGTCCGCTGGCGCTGGATGAACACGGCGTACGGCTGTGGTTGGCCGATGCCCACGATGTCTACCCGCAGCAGGCCGTGCAGCTGGCACTGGGCGTGCCGGTCACGCCGGTGCTGGGCATGCGTGCGGAGATCGACGATCTGGTCGAGCGCTGGTTCGGCCAGGGCCGCAGCGCGATGGGGGCGATCGTGGAAACCGCTGATGGTGAAGGCGGCGCGGTGGACGACATCGAGCATCTGCGTGACCTGGCCTCGGAAGCGCCGGTGATCCGCCTGGTCAACCTGGTGATCCAGCGCGCGGTGGAACTGCGTGCCTCGGACATCCATGTCGAGCCCTTCGAAAGCCGGCTGAAGGTCCGTTACCGCGTCGATGGCGTGCTGGTGGAGGGCGAGAGCCCGCCCGCCAACCTGACCGCCGCGGTCATCAGCCGCATCAAGATCATGGCCCGGCTCAACATCGCCGAGCGCCGCCTGCCGCAGGACGGCCGCATCATGCTGCGCGTGCAGGGCAAGGAGCTGGACCTTCGCGTCAGCACGGTACCGACCGCACACGGCGAGAGCGTGGTGATGCGCCTGCTTGACCGCGAAACCGTGGTGTTCGATTTCCATCGGCTTGGCTTCACCGATGCATTCCTGCCGCAGTTCCGCAAGGTCCTGGAGCAGCCGCACGGCATCCTGCTGGTGACCGGCCCGACCGGTTCGGGCAAGACCACGACGCTGTACACCGCGTTGAGCCAGCTCAATACCGCCGACGTCAAGATCATCACGGTCGAAGACCCGGTCGAGTACCAGATCGAAGGCATCAACCAGATCCAGGCCAAGCCGCAGATCGGCCTGGACTTCGCCAATGCGCTGCGCAGCATCGTGCGCCAGGATCCGGACATCATCATGATCGGCGAAATGCGCGATCTGGAGACCGCGCGCATCGCGATCCAGTCGGCGCTGACCGGCCATCTGGTGCTGTCCACCCTGCACACCAACAATGCCGCCGGTGGCATCACCCGGCTGCTCGACATGGGTGTGGAGGACTATCTGCTGACCTCCACCATCAACGGCATCCTCGCGCAGCGTCTGGTGCGCCGTCTGGAACCGACCCACGCCGAGCGCTACCCGGCGTCACCGGAAGAGATCGATCGTTTCGAGCTGCGCCGCCTGCAGCCGGAGGGGACGATTCACCTGTACCGGCCGCGTCCCTCGGCACTGGCACCGACCGGCTACCTGGGCCGCACCACCATCATGGAATTCCTGGTGATGAACGACGCGCTGCGGCGCGCGGTGATGCGCCGCGATGGCATGGGCGAGCTGGAGCGCATCGCGCGCGAAGGCGGCATGCGCACCATGTACGAGGATGGCCTGGCCAAGGCCCTTGCCGGGCAGACGACCATCGAGGAAGTCCTGCGTGTGACGGAGGAGAGCTGATGCGCGCCGGAGCCCGGGGCTGACATGCCTAACTACCGCTACAAGGCCCTCAATCCGCATGGCGAGATCTTCGACGGGCAGATGGAAGCGGCCAGCGAGGCCGACCTGATCGCGCGCCTGCAGGACCAGGGGCATCTGCCGATGGAAACCCAGCTGGCCGATGCGGGGTCCATCGGCGGGGGCAGCTGGCGCAACCTGTTCCACCAGCGCCCGCTGCAGGGCCCGGCGCTGCTGCAGTTCACCCAGCAGCTGGCGACCCTGCTCGGTGCCGGCCAACCGCTGGATCGCGCGCTGTCGATCCTGCTGGGCCTGCCCGAGGACGAGCGCTCGCGTCGTGCGATCACCGACATCCGCGACGTGGTGCGCGGTGGTGCGCCGCTGTCGACCGCGCTGGAGCGCCAGCATGGCCTGTTCTCGCGCCTGTACGTGAACATGGTGCGTGCCGGCGAGGCCGGCGGCAGCCTGCATGAGACCCTGCAGCGGCTGGCCGATTACCTTGAGCGCGCGCGTGCGCTGCAGGGCAAGGTGATCAATGCGCTGGTCTACCCGGCCATCCTGCTGGTGGTGGTGGGCGGCGCGCTGCTGTTCCTGCTGGGTTACGTCGTGCCGCAGTTCGCGCAGATGTACGAGAGCCTGGACGTGGCGCTGCCGTGGTTCACCAATGCCGTGCTGCAGCTGGGCCTGTTCGTGCGCGACTGGTGGATCCTGCTGCTGGTGGTACCGGGCGTGCTGGCCCTGCTGTTCGAGCGCAAGCTGCGGCAGCCGGCCTTCCGCCTGGCCCTCGACGGCTGGCTGCTGCAACGGCGTAGCATCGGCCGCCTGCTCGGCGAGCTGGAAACCGCACGGCTGGCGCGCACGCTGGGGACGCTGCTGCGTAACGGTGTGCCGCTGCTGGGTGCGCTGGGCATCGCCCGCAACGTACTGGGCAATCGCGCGCTGGCAGCCGACGTGGATACCGCCGCCGACGAGGTCAAGAACGGTGCGGGCCTGTCGCTGGCACTGTCGCGCGGCAAGCGCTTTCCGCGGCTTGCCCTGCAGATGATCCAGGTCGGCGAGGAATCCGGCGCGCTGGATACCATGCTGCTGAAGGCCGCGGATACCTTCGAGCAGGACAGCGCCCGGCGCATCGATCGCCTGCTGGCGGCGATGGTCCCGGCGATCACCCTTGTGCTGGCTTCGGTGGTCGGTGCGGTCATCGTCGCCGTGCTGGTCCCGCTGTACGACCTGACCAATGCCATCGGTTGACGATGGACTCTTCCGCACTTCGACCCAACGCAACCGAAAGGACCGATCATGATCGCTAACCGTCGACCCATCCGCCTGTCCTTCACCGCCGCGCGGCACCAGTCGGGCATGAGCCTGCTGGAGATCATCATCGTCATCGTGTTGATCGGCGCGGTGCTGACCCTGGTGGCCAGCCGCGTGCTGGGCGGTGCCGACCGGGGCAAGGCCAACATTGCCAAGGCGCAGGTGCAGACCGTGGCATCCAAGATCGACAACTACCAGATCGATACCGGCAAGCTGCCGGGCGCGCTCACCGATCTGGTGACCGCACCGGCCGGCGTTGGCGGTTGGCTCGGCCCGTACGCCAAGCCGGCCGACCTCAACGATCCGTGGGGGCACGCGCTGGAGTACCGCGCACCCGGCGAAGGCCAGCCGTATGAGCTGATCAGCCTGGGCAAGGACGGCAAGGCCGGTGGCAGCAGCGTCGATGCCGACATCCGCTACCAGCCGTAAGCACGCATGATGTATTTCCTGCCGCGCCGGTTGCCCCGACCGCGCCTGCACGGCAGGCGCCCGGCGGGGCTGTCGCTGCTGGAGATGCTGCTGGTGATCGCGCTGATCGCGGCCATCGGCCTGATCACCGCGGCGGGACTGTCGCGTGGCTTCGCCGGCATGCAGCTGCGCAGCGCCGGCAAGGACATCGCCAACCAGCTGCGCATGGTGCGTGCACAGGCGATCGCGCGCGGCGAACCGCAGCGGTTCGTGATCGAGCCGGCACGGCATCGCTGGCAGGGGGCGAACCAGCGCCAGGGTGAACTGCCGGCACAGTTGACGGTGCGTTTCGAAGGTGCGGCGCAGCTGGCCACTGCATCCGGGCAGGGCGTGATCGAGTTCCATCCCGATGGCGGTTCCAGTGGCGGTCGCATCCGCCTGCAGCGTGATGCCGCTGAATGGCGCATCGATGTCGGCTGGTTGACCGGTGAAGTCCGCTCCGGCCCATGGCAGGCGCAGTGATGCGGCGGGCGCGCGGTTTCACGCTGCTGGAGGTGATCGTGGCCTTCGCTCTGCTCGGGCTGGCGCTGACCCTGCTGTTGGGCAGCCTGTCCGGCGGTGCCAGGCAGGTGCGCGAGGCCGAACTGCGCACGCGCGCCGTCCTGCATGCGCAATCGCTGCTGGCTGCGGCGGGCGTGGATGCGCCGCTGCAGGTGGGGCAGCAGCAGGGCGACTGGGAAAACGGGCGCTATCGCTGGGAGCTGCAGGTGCAGCCCTGGACCGAGCCACGCGCCGGCAACGCCGCGGCCACGCAGTCGCCGGGTGCCCCGTGGCTGGCCGAACTGCAGTTGCAGGTGCGGTGGGGCGATGGCGAGCGCGAACAGCTGCGCTGGCGCAGCCTGCGCCTGCTGCCGCCGGACCTGGAGCGCGCGCGATGAAGCGGAGCGCTGCGGGATTCACTCTGGTTGAGGTGATGCTGGCGACCGTGCTGCTTGCCGGTGGCCTGGCGCTGGCGTTCGCCAGCGTGCGCTCGGCGATGGCGGTCAGCCAGCGGGGTGAACAGATCGCCGCCGAAAGCGAGCGGATGCGCGCGGTGCAGGCCCTGCTGCGGCGACAGCTGGCCGGGGCGATGCGCAGCCCGCTGGAAGTGCCAGACCCGACCCGCGAGCCGGTGTTCTTCCTGGGCGAAGAGCAACGGATGCTGTTCGTCGCCGATCTGCCAAGCTACCTCGGACGCGGCGGGCCCTATCTGCATGCGCTGCAGGTGGACGGCAAGGCCGGGCAGCAGCGTCTGCTGCTGGACTTGGTCCTGCTGCAGGAGGGCGAGCGCATCGCCGAAACGCCACCACGCCCGCCCGAGGTGCTGGTGGATGGCCTGCAAGCGGTGGAGATGCGCTATCGCGGCATCGATGCCGGCAGCGGGCAGATGACCGAGTGGCTGCCGCGCTGGGAAGACACCCGTCGCCTGCCTCTGCTGGTGGAACTGCGGATCGTGCCGGTCCGTGGTGCCGCATGGCCGCCCCTGGTGGTGGCCCCCCGCCTGGGCGGCGGTGGAGGGGGGCGTTGATGCGGTCGCGCGGGGCCGCACTGGTGCTGGTGCTGTGGTTGATCGCGCTGATGACCGCACTGGTCGGCGCGTTCGCGCTCAGCGCCCGCGTCGAGCATCTGCAGGAGCGCGTGCTCGACGACGATGCACGTGGCCAGGAGCGTGCTCGTGCGGGACTTGAGTACGCACTGATGCGGCTGTCACCGGATCCGCTGCGCGCGCCGTGGCAGGCCGATGGTCGCACCTATCGCTGGCAGTTCGACGGTGCCCGCATCGAGATCCAGGTGCTGGACGAGAACGGCAAGATCAACCTGAACCTGGCCGACGTGGCGCTGCTGACCGCATTTCTGCAGGCACTTGGCGAACCGGTGGACAACGCGCGCCAGCTGGCAGGCGCGATCGTCGACTGGCGTGACGAGGACAGCCTGCTGCAGCCCGGCGGCGGTGCCGAGGCACAGGATTACGCTGCGGCCGGGCTGCCGTATGGGCCCCGCAACAAGCGCTTCGAGACGCTCGGCGAGCTGCAGCGGGTGCTGGGCATGAACGGGCCGCTGTACCGGAAGATGCTGCCGCACCTGACCCTCTACAGCCGCCAGGCACGACCGGATCCGCGATTCGCCAGCGCTCCCGTGCTGACCGCGCTGGGCCTGGATGCCGACCTCGTGCTGGCGCAGCGTAACCCGCCGGAGCGTGACGGCGATCCGGCGGATGGATCTTCAGCGCTTGCCAGCAGCAGCGGCACCTATAGTATCGAGTCCCGTGTCATCGACGGCAGTGGACGCAGGTCGGTGTTGCAGGCAGTGGTTCGCAATGGCTCCGGGGGGATTCCCGGGCGGTCCTACACAGTGCTTCGCTGGGAGCAGGGAATGACGGCAAGATGACGGCTTGGCAGGACAGTCTGCGGCAGGTGCAGGGCCAGATCGGTCCTGGCGCCGGCCGTTTCCTGCGCTGGTGGCGGCACTCGTTGCTGGCGTGGGTGCCGGCGCGCTGGCAATGGGCGCTGGGCTGGGCCCAGGCACGGTTGCTGCTGCAGCGCGAGGGTGACCAGCTGCAGGTCTGGCGCGAAGCGGGCGAGCGCCGCGAGGCGGTGGTCACCCTGCCGTGGCCCTCGTCTCCGGCCGCACTGGATCGCGTGCTGGAGCCGCGCCTGCGCAGCCTGCCGCGATTCTGGCTGCTGCCGGTGGAACGGGTCCTGCGTCGCACCCTGCGGCTGCCGGCGGCGGCCGGCGACCGGCTGCACGCGGTGGTCGGTTATGAGATCGACCGGCAGACCCCGTTCGAGGCCAGCCAGGTCAGCTATGACGTGCGTGAACTGGGCGCGGCAGGGGAAGGCCAGCTGCAGGTCGAACTGGTGGCCTGGCCGCTGCGCCAGATGGAGGCCTGGCGTGCCAGCGTGGGCGAGTGGGGCGACGCCCTGGCCGGCGTCGACGCGATCGATGCGCAGGCTGGCACGCTGCAGGTCAACCTGTTGCCGAGCGCCCAGCGCCAGTCGCGGCCCGATCCGATGCGGCGCTGGAACCTGCTGCTGGCCCTGGCCGCGCTGGTGATGCTGGTACTGGCTGGACTGCAGCTGCTGGACAACCGCCGCGCCGCCGCCGACACACTACGTGCGGACGTCGAACGCAGCGCGCGCAGCGCCCGGGGTGTCGCCAGTGAACGCGCCCAGCTGCAGGCACTGATCGACGGCGCGGCCTTCCTGGAGTCGCAGCGCCGCCAGCATGCCGGCACGGTGGAAATCTGGAACGAGCTGACCCGCCGTCTGCCCGAAGGCACCTATCTGGAGAAGCTGGCCATCGAGAACAACGGCCTGCAGCTGATCGGGCTCAGCCGCGAAGCCTCGCAGCTGGTGCAGCTGCTGCAGGATGCTCCGCAATGGCGCAAGGTCAACCTGACCGGTGTGCTGCAGGCGGACGGCGCCGGCAGCGGCCGGGACCGCTTCACCATGACTGCCGAACTTCAGCCGTTGCCCGCGGCGGCACCGGCAACGCCGACAGCAGCGACTCCGGAGGCGGCCGATGCCAAGCGCACGCCGTGACCGCTGGCTGGCGCTGGCGCTGCTGCTGGCGGTGCTGGGCCTGGCTTACCTGTTGCTGGTGCACCCTTGGTTCACCCAGCCGCTGCGCGAGATCGATGCCGATGTCGCGGCCCTGCGCGAGCGCCAGCAGCGCGTGCAGGCGCAGCTGCAGCAGCAGCCCCAGATCGAACAGCGGCTGCGCGCCACCCGTGAAGCCTTGCAACGGCAACCCGGCTTCCTGCAGGAGGCCACTGCCGAAGCCGCGGCCGCCGCGCTCGGCGCGCGCCTGCAGGATGCGGTGGCCACTGCAAGCCCCGGCAACCGCAGCTGCACCATCAGCAACCGCACGCCGCTGACCGACAATCGCCGTGATGCCGAGTTCGTCCGTGTCGCCATGCAGGTACGCCTGCGCTGCGGCGTGGCGGAACTGGCGACCGTGCTGCACAGCCTGGAAACCGGCAGCCCGCGGTTGTTCGTGGACAACCTCAATCTCATCGCGCAGCGCTTCCAGCAGTCGCCGAACGAATCCGGGCTGGGCCTGGACGTCTCCTTCGAACTGGCCGGCTACCTGTTGCCCGGTGCCGCCAGTGGCGCTGCGGCAGTACCTCCCGCAGCGGAGCCCGCCGCGGCCGCCCCGGCCCCGGTCGAGCCGCCGCCACCGGCGGCCGCCGAGGGAGAGGAGGTCGCCGATGAAACGTGAGCCCCTCAGCCTGCGCACCGCTTTCCTGCTGGCCCTGGCCGGCTGGTCCGCGGCGGTATGGCTGGCCACCGGTTTCGGACTGGGCAGTCGCCTGCCGGCCGGCGGGGCCGACGCCGACCCCGCAGCAGCACTGCCGGTGCTGCCGGCGTTCGCTCCGGAACGGATGGCCAGTGCGGACAGCTACAGCGCCATCGCCGCGCGTCCGCTGTTCGCCGAAGACCGCAGGCCGCGCCCTTACCTGCTGGGCGGCAGTGAACCCAGCGCCAGTGCCGCATTGCGCCTGACCGGTGTGCTGCTCACGGACGACTTCGGCCTGGCCACGTTCAGTACGGAGCAGAACCGCTCGCTGCGCCTGCGCC
>NZ_JASGBV010000073.1:0-6752 GCF_030053245.1 Stenotrophomonas sp. RS-48 | reverse complement strand
CCGGGCACGAGGTGGACGTCCCCGTCAGCGCGCCAACCACCGGCGCGCCATGCGCTGCATCGATTCGTCCGATTCCGGGTCGACCGCGACTTCGGTCACCGGCCGCCACGCCAGGTCCAGCGATTCCTCGCTGAGCACGAAGTCCTCGCCACCCAGCGCCCGGATCACGAAGCGCACGTCGTAGTGCCAATGCCCCGGCACGTCCCCGCGTTCGGGGATCCAGTGCTTGTCCAGGTCGAAGATCGCCGGATCGTCCAGCACCAGCCCGGACAGCCCCGACTCCTCTTCTGCTTCCTTCAGCGCCACCCGGGCCAGGTCGCGGTCGCCGTCGGCGTGGCCGCCCAGCTGCAGCCAGCGCTGCAGCTTGCGGTGGTGGGTCAGCAGCAGGCGCTGGCCATCGGCGCTGACCAGCCAGCAGCTGGCGGTGAAGTGGCCGGCCAGCCGCTCGCGCCGGAACGGATCTTCCGGATCGTCCAGCAATGTGCCGAATTCGGCAGCCAGGGCGTCGTGGGCGGGCTCGAGGCGCGCATGGTCCCGCAGCAGACTGCGCAGGCGATCATCAAGCGCGGCAAGGGTTTCGGCGGTGTGGCTCATGAATGGGGGTGGTTCGGAAAAATACTGTTCATTATCGCCGCTCATTGTTGCGATTGCGCTTGTGCGTTGGCTTCAGCTTTGGCTAAGGTACAGCGGGCCGTTCGCGCGGCCTTCACCATTCAGGGCTGCCGGCAACGTATCGACGGCCCCCAAACCGATCATTAGGGAAGTACTGCATGCTGAAAGCTCTGTTGAGGGTCAAGCCGGTGCAACCGGCCGGGCACGTCGATGCCGGCGAACCCATCGAAGGCAGCCTGGACGGCGAAGCCACGCTGAAACGGACCCTCACGGCGAAACACCTGATCCTGCTTGGCGTAGGTGCGGTGATCGGTGCAGGCATCTTTGTACTGACCGGGCAGGCCGCAGCCAACCACGCCGGCCCGGCAGTAATGCTCTCGTTCGTCTTCGCCGGCATCGCCTGCGCACTTGCCGGCCTGTGCTATGCCGAGTTCGCCGCGATGATGCCGGTATCGGGCAGCGCGTACTCCTACTCCTACGCCACGCTCGGCGAGGGCATGGCCTGGTTCATCGGCTGGTGCCTGGTACTGGAGTACCTGTTCGCCTCGGCCTCGGTCGCGGTGGGCTGGTCGGCCTACCTGATCAGTTTCATCACCACCACGCTGCACATGCCGTTCCCTGACGCACTCAGTGCGGCACCGATCGCATGGACCGGCAGCGAGTTCATCTCTTCCGGCAAGCTGTTCAACCTGCCGGCGGTCCTGATCGTCGCTGCGGTCTCGGGCCTGCTGTACGTCGGCGTGACCCAGTCTGCCTTCGTCAACGCCATCATCGTGGCCATCAAGGTCACCGTGATCTGCCTGTTCATCGGCTTCGGCGCCGCCCACATCGATCCGGCCAACTGGCAGCCCTTCATTCCGGAGAACACCGGCGTATCCGGCGAGTTCGGCTGGAGCGGCGTGTTCCGTGCCGCCACCATCGTGTTCTTCGCCTATATCGGCTTCGACGCGGTTTCCACCGCAGCCGGCGAAACCAAGGACCCGCAGCGCAACATGCCGATCGGCCTGCTCGGGTCGCTGGCCGTGTGCACCCTCGTCTACATCATCGTCTGCGCCGTGCTGACCGGCATGATGCCGTATCACCTGCTGGGCACCGACAAGCCCGTGGCCACTGCGCTGGAGCCCTATGCCAGCCTGTCCTGGCTGAAGACCGCGGTCGAGATCGGCGCCATCGCCGGTCTGTCCTCGGTGGTGCTGGTGATGATGATGGGCCAGACCCGCATCGCCTACACGATCTCCCGCGACGGCCTGCTGCCGAAGTTCTTCGGCAAGGTCCATGCCCGCTTCCGCACCCCGTACTGGGCCACGATCGTGGTCGGCGTGATCGCTGCAGCACTGGCCGGCCTGATGCCGCTGAACGTGCTGGGCGAACTGGTCTCGATGGGTACCCTGCTGGCGTTCGCGACCGTATGCATCGGCGTGCTGGTCCTGCGCTACACCCGTCCGGAGCTGCATCGTCCGTTCCGCGTCCCGGTGGTGTGGATCATCTGCCCGCTGGGCGCGGCGGCCTGCCTGTTCCTGTTCTGGCAGGCCTTCGTGGTGCACTGGCATCTGTTCGTCGGCTGGACGGTGCTGGGCCTGCTGATCTACTTCGGCTACGGCATGCGCAACAGCAAGCTGGCCAAGTCCGCCTGAACCTGCGGGCCGGCCCTGCGCCGGCCCGTCTGCTCCTGCCAGTGTTTCCGCCCGCGCGCCCACCCGGCGCGCATCGACAAGATCCGCACACATGTTCAAGCAACTCTGGGCCACCAAGCACCCGCATGCCGCCCATGAAGACGCCAATGGCCTGAGCCTGCGCCGCCACCTCGGACCCTGGGGGTTGACCGCCCTGGGCATCGGCGCAGTGATCGGCGGCGGCATCTTCGTCATCACCGGGCAGGCCGCAGCCAACCACGCCGGCCCGGCCATCATGCTGTCCTTCGTGCTGGCCGCCATCTGCTGCGCGTTCTGCGCCATGGCCTACGCCGAGTTCGCCTCCATGGTGCCGGTCTCGGGCAGCGCCTATACCTATACCTATGCCACCTTCGGCGAGCTCTCGGCCTGGTTCATCGGCTGGATGCTGGTGCTGGAGTACGGCGTGTCCGCCTCGGCGGTGGCGGTCAGCTGGACCGGCTACTTCCTGAGCCTGCTCAGTCACTTCGACATCCACCTGCCGGCCGTACTGGTGAGCGCACCGCTGGACGGGCAGCTGCGCCCGACCGGTGCGATCGCCAACCTGCCGGCAGCCATCCTGGTGCTGCTGCTGACCTGGCTGTGCTACGTGGGCATCAGCAAGTCCTCGGCCATGAACATGGCCATGGTGGTGCTCAAGACCGGCCTGATCGTGCTGGTGATCGTGGTTGGCTGGAAGTACGTCGATCCGGCCAACTGGACCCCGTTCATTCCGGAGAACCAGGGGCCCGGCAAGTACGGCATGGAGGGCGTGCTGCGTGGCGCTGCCATGGTGTTCTTCGCCTATATCGGTTTCGAGGCGGTCTCTGTGGCGGCACAGGAGTCGCACCGTCCGCAGCGCGACATGCCGATCGGCATGATGCTCTCGCTGGTGGTCTGCACGGTGCTGTACATCGCCATGGCGGCCGTCATGACCGGCCTGGTGCCGTACACCCTGCTCGGCACCGATGAGCCGGTGGTCACCGCCGTCGCCGCGCATCCCCAGCTGGGCTGGCTGCGGGTGGTGGTGGAAATCGGGGCACTGGTCGGCCTTTCTTCGGTCGTACTGGTGATGGTGATCGCGCAGCCGCGCATCTTCATGATCATGGGTCGCGATGGCCTGCTGCCGCCCGTGTTCACCCGGATCCATCCGAAGTACCGCACTCCGCATATCAATACGGTCATCACCGGAATCGGCATTGCCCTGCTGGCCGCGCTGTTCCCGCTGGACGTGCTCGGCGAACTGACCTCGATGGGCACGCTCATCGCCTTCGCGGCGGTGTGTGCGGGCGTGCTGATCCTGCGCCGCACCCAACCGGACCTGCCGCGCCCGTTCCGCATGCCGATGGCTTGGCTGATCTGCAGCCTGGGCGTGCTGAGCTGCCTGGCGCTGCTGTCGGCGATGACGATGCACAACTGGATGCTGATGGGCGTGTGGACGTTCTTCGGGTTCGTGATCTATTTCTGCTACGGCTTCCGGCACAGCCGCCTGCGGGTGAAGTAAGGGGTTCTGCATTGCAGGGCCTGCGGCCCTGCACCCGCCGTTGAAGCCGGAGCAACGGCAACAGCAACAGCGGGGCCGAGGGTTTGGCGGGACGGGTTGGGTTCGCGGGGGACGCCGTGAATCCATCCCTGGAGGCTTGGCCGCGGCATCCATGCCGCGGACACCCCCGCGAACCCAACCCGCCCCACCTCCGACAGTCTCCTGGCGCGTCTGGTTGGTCCACGTCTTGCGTGGATGAATTCGTCCAGGAGATGAATTTTCGTAGGTCGATGAATCCTGTGTAGAGCGGAGCCATGCTCCGCTCCGAGCAAGCGCAGCGAAGCGACCCGCTTTTCGCTTTTCCTTCTTCACTCCGTGGCCGGCCGCACGCCGAAACCTGTCCGAGGGGGGCGGGTGGGCCGTGCAGGGGCGTGAGCCGCATGGATGCGGCGACCGAGCTTACAGGGACGTACTTGCAGCGTCCCCTGCACGGCCCACCCGCCCCGCCTCACCCATGAACCGCTCTACACGACCCGCCACGAGGGGCTCAGCCGGTGGCCGAATCCAGTAAAATCGCCCGCATGAACGCCGCCCCCCTCCCCTACGACACCGCGCGCCTGAGCGAGCTCGCCCAGCTGCTGATCGACAACGTCCGCGAACTGGCCCAGGCCGGCTGGACCCCGGCCACCAGCAGCAACTTCTCCCATCGCCTCGACGACCGCCATGCGGCAATCACCGTCTCCGGCAAGGACAAGGGGCGGCTGATCGAGGACGACATCATGGTCGTCGACTTCGATGGCCAGGCCGTGGGCCGTCCGCTGCGCCCGTCCGCCGAGACGCTGCTGCACACGCAGCTGTACCGGCGTTTCCCGGAAGTCGGCTGCGTCCTGCACACGCATTCGCCGGTGCAGACCGTCGCCTCGCGCCTGTATGCACCGCAGGGGCACATCCGCCTGGAAGGTTATGAGCTGTTGAAAGCCTTTGCCGGCAACAGCACGCACGAGATGGCCATCGACGTGCCGGTGTTCGCCAACACCCAGGACATGAACGTGCTGTCGGCCCAGGTCGAGGATCTGCTGGACCGCCAGACGCTGTGGGGCTATCTGATCGATGGCCACGGCCTGTACGCCTGGGGCCGCGACATGGCGGAAGCGCGCCGCCACCTTGAGGCATTCGAGTTCCTGCTGCACTGCGAACTGGAACTGCGCAGGCTGCGTGGCTGAGCAGATTCCAAACCGCAATCTGCGTCCGCCCGCTACCCTGCTACCCTGTCCTCCCCCCGAGACGTTCAAGCTGCCGCCATGAGCCGACTGCGCATCTACGACGACACCCGCCCCGAATCCCCGCTGCTGGACAGCCAGGACGGCGCCATCATCGCTGCCGAGCTGCAGAAGATCGGCGTGACCTTCGAGCGCTGGCAGGCCACCGCACCGGTCGCGCCGGGCGCCAGCCAGGACGAGGTGTTCGCCGCTTACCGCGCCGACATTGATCGCCTGGTCGCCGAACGGGGCTTCAAGAGCGTGGATGTGGCGTCGATCGCGCCGGACAATCCCAACCGCGCCGAGCTGCGCAGGAAGTTCCTCGACGAACACTTCCACAAGGAAGACGAAGTGCGCTTCTTCGTTGCCGGCTCGGGGCTGTTCACCCTGCACGTGGGTGACAAGGTCTACGAGATCGAATGCGTGAAGGATGACCTGATCGCCGTGCCCGATGGCACCACGCACTGGTTCGACATGGGCGAGGAGCCGAGTTTCGTGGCCATCCGCTTCTTCACCGAGCCGGATGGCTGGGTCGGCCACTTCACCGGCACCGACATCGCGCAGAAATTTCCCCGTTACGTTCCGACCCAGGCATCCTGATCCATGCAGCCCCGCGTCATCCTGACCGACATCGAAGGCACCACCAGCAGCATCTCGTTCGTCAAGAACGTGCTGTTCCCCTATGCGCGCCAGGCCCTGCCCGGCTTCGTGGCCGAGCATGGCCAGCGACCGGACGTGCGCCGCTGGCTGGACACGGTGGCCAGCGAAATCGGCGGCGCCTGCCAGGACAGCCTGGTCGCCGAGACCCTGCAGGGCTGGATCGACCAGGACCGCAAGCACACGGCGCTGAAGGCGCTGCAGGGCCTGATCTGGGACGCCGGCTATCGCCGTGGCGACTACACCGCGCACTTCTATCCGGAAGTGGCGCCGGTGCTGAAGGGATGGCATGCCTCGGGCCTGCCGCTGTACGTCTACTCCTCCGGTTCGGTGCCGGCGCAGAAGCTGTTTTTCGGTTTCAGCGACGCGGGCGATCTCAGCCCGCTGGTGTCAGGCTGGTTCGACACCGAGATCGGCGGCAAGCGTGAGGCCGACAGTTACCGCCGCATCGTCCAGTCCATCGGCGTGCCGGCAGGCGAGATCCTGTTCCTGTCCGACGTGGTGGAAGAGCTTGATGCCGCGCGCGAGGCGGGTCTGCAGACCCGCCTGCTGGACCGTCTGGACGACTACCCGATGCCGCGCGTCGGCGACGCCGCCCACGGTCACGAGCGGGTCGAGAACTTCCAGCAGATCCAGCTGTAACACGATCCCTTTCTGGTCGCTGCCAACCCGGGTTGGCACCGGCCCAGACCAGGCACCGCCGACGGCCCCCTCAACGATCGTTGAGGCTGCGCACCTCCAGCGCCTCGCGCAGCGTGGCCAGGTCCACCGGGCCGCGCACGCTGATGTCACGGCTCTCGCCGGGCAGCAGATCGAGCAGGTTGTCCTCCAGCCGCACGTCCAGGGCACCGAAATCCACCCATGCCGCGCGTACGAATGCCCTGCTCTGCAGCCGCAGCCGGTAGTGGTCCCCCTCGATGTCCAGCGTGGCCCTGAGCGCCTGGCGGGGCAGCACCTGATCCTTCGCCTCGACGAATCCCACGACCTGACGCGCAGTCGTCTTCCCTCCCTGCAGCACCTCGAACACCGCAATCGTGCGCTTCGGATCGGCACCCGCCAGCAGTTCGGCATCACTGAAATCGCCGACCGCCG
>NZ_JASGBV010000072.1:0-1887 GCF_030053245.1 Stenotrophomonas sp. RS-48 | reverse complement strand
GGCCATGCCCGGCGGCTCCTGACCCGCTGCGCTCGCCGGGCATGGCCCGGCGCTACCCGCGCATGCTGCGGCTTCAGCCCTGCCCGGCGAACACCCGCTCCAGCACCTCGGACAGCTCATCTTCCGAGAACGGTTTGGTGATGTAGGCCTTGGCGCCCTGGCGCATGCCCCACATACGGTCGGTGTCCTGGTCCTTGGTGGTCACCAGGATCACCGGGATGTGCCGGGTCGCCTCGTCGCGGGCGAGGGTGCGGGTCGCCTGGAAACCGTTGAGGTTGGGCATGACCACGTCCATCAGCACCAGATCGGGCAGCTCGGCACGGGCGGCTTCCACCCCGGCGGCGCCATCTGTGGCGGTCAGGATCTGGTGCCCGAGCTTCTCGACGATGCGCTGTATCCCCAACAGCTGCGACGGTGAGTCGTCGACGATCAGAATGCGTGCCATGTTGTTCCCCAGGTAATGCCCGCAGTGTAGTGCGGGCGGATTACCGGCGGGAGGGCGGCGCCTGCCGTCCGTCGCCTGCCTGCAACGTTCAGTCGATCCGTACCACCGTGCGTCCCAGCGAGCCGCCGGCCAGCATGCGCTCGAACACCTCCGGCAGCGCCTCCAGGCCGACTTCCGCCGTACAGATCTGCTGCAGATGCTGCGGCTTCCAGTCGTCGCCCAACCGCGCCCAGACGGTTTCGCGCAGGGCGCGTGGCGCGTTGGCCGAAGAAACGCCCAACAGCGATACGCCACGCAGGATGAAGGGCATCACCGTCATGTCCAGCTTCGGGCTGGCGGCGAGGCCCGCGCTGACCACGCTGCCGTAGGGCACGGTCTGCGCCAGCAGGCTGGCCAGCATGTCGCCGCCGGCATTGTCCAGGCCCCCGCCGAAGCGCCCGGTCTGCAACGGGCCGGTATCGGCCAACGCCTCGCGTGGCAGAACCTCGCTGGCGCCGATGTCGCGCAGGAAGCGGGCCTGCTCCGGCTTGCCGCTGATGGCGTGCACGGTATAGCCGGCGCGGCTGAAGATCGACAGCGCCAGGGCACCCACGCCACCGCTGGCGCCGGTCACCGCCAGCGGGCCCAGATCCGGGGTCTGCCGATTGTCCTGCAGGCGCAGCAGCGCCAACGCGGCAGTGAAACCGGCCGTGCCCAGCACCATCGCCTCGCGCGGGCTGAGCCCGGGCGGCTGCGCGATCACCGCACTCGACTCCAGCCGCACGTACTGGCTGTAGCCGCCGTCGCGGGTTTCGCTCAGGCCGCAGCCGGTGGCCAGCACGGCGTCGCCCTCGCGCCAGGCGGGGTCGGTGGAGGCCACGACCGTGCCGGCCACATCGATGCCGCCCACCAGCGGGAAGCGGCGCAGGATCCGGCCCTTGCCGGTGCCGGCCAGGGCGTCCTTGTAATTGACCGAGGACCACCGGGCGCGGACCAGCACCTGCCCGGGGTTGAGGTCGTCGACCCCCAGCCGGGTCAGTCCGCTGCGGTAGCCGGCGTCGTCGCTTTCGATGCGGAAGGCGGTGAACGGGGTGGTGGGGACCATCGGCGTGCCTGACTTCGAGGAAAACGCCACCTTACCCCGTTCGCCCCCTTTCGATCCTGCCGATCCGCCCCATCTTGTATGATCGGTGATGGTTCACGGCTGGCGCCGCGGGAAGGGCCCGCGCCGCAGCCCATATCTTGATGGAGCGTGCATGGCCTGGAATACACCCGGCGGCAACAAGGGCGGACAAGGCCCCGAGGACAATCGACGCGGGCCGTTCGGGTCGCGCGGCGGTGGCAATGGTGGTGGCTGGGGCGGGCTGCCCGGGCCGTTGAAGGATCTGTTCGATGGCGGCATCGTCCGCTGGGTGGTGGCAGCCCTGGTGCTGCTGGTGCTGTTCTCCAGCTTCCAGCTGATC
>NZ_JASGBV010000071.1:0-67778 GCF_030053245.1 Stenotrophomonas sp. RS-48 | reverse complement strand
CGAGGCCGGCGGTGGCCTGGTGCGCGACATCGGTACCGCGTTCAGCGTTTCGTTGCAGGACGCGGTGGTGACCGCCCAGGTCAGCGAAGGGGTAGTGGACGTACATCCCGGTGATGGCAGCCTGCAACGGCTGCATGCAGGGCAGGCACGCGCGTTCCGTGACGGACGCTGGCTGCAGCCGGTGAGCAGCCTCGCCAGCGACGCGGTGGCACCCTGGCGGCGCGGTGAGGTTGCCATCGACGATCTGAGCGCGGCGCAGGCCATCGAACGGTTGGCGCGCTATCGGGCCGCACCGGTCTGGGTGCTGGGGACAAAAGCGGAGCAGATCCGGGTCAGTGGCCTGTTCCATCTGCGCCAGCCGGACCCGGCCATCTCCGCAGTGGCGGCCCAGGCGGGCCTGCGCGTGCAGCGGCTGCCGGGTGGCGCGCTGGTGGTCTGGTGATGCAGGCAGGGTCTAGATCGCGATGAAAAAAGCCTGAAAAAAGCGTGGGCAGCCTGCAGCGTGCGCTGTCTATAGAGGTACAGCCAGAGCGAAACACCGTTTTTCCTCAAGCCAGACACACCACCGGCAGCGGCTGTGCCCGTGGTTTCCCCACGCTTGAGGAGTTCCGTCCATGCCGTCCACGGCGTCTGCCTGTCACCGTCGCGCCACCACACTGGCCCTGGCCATCTGCACCGCACTGCTGCCGCTGGCCCGGGTGCCGGCCGCGCAGGCGCAACCCAGCACAGCGGCGGCGCTGCGCCAGTACGCCATCCCGGAGCAGTCGCTGGCAGACGCGGTACGCGCGTTCGGGCGCCAGGCCGATGCGCAGGTGGTGTTCCGCAGCGACCTGGTCGAAGGGCGTCGTTCCAGCGCAGTGCAGGGCCAGTACAGCCAGATGCAGGCGCTGCAGCGGCTGCTGCAGGGCAGTGGGGTGCGTGCCCAGCGAGGCCTGGATGGCACCTGGAGCCTGCGCGCCGCGGCGGACGCAGCGCAGGCATCGGCCGAGGGGGAAGGGGTGCGGGTGACCGATACGCTGGACGTTGCCGGTCGCCTGCAGCCGGAAGGCGGCGAAGCGCGCGATCGCCGTGGCTATGACGACGTGTTCGCGCTGGACCTGACCACGGTGTATTCGGGGCGGGACCGGGTGGAGCGCTTCCGCGGCGCCAACCCGGCCGACGTGGTCAAGGATCTGGTCGGCGTTTTCAGCGGCGATGCGCGCAACAGCGGCGCGCTGGACATCAACATCCGCGGCATCCAGGGGCCGGGGCGGGTGCCGGTGAGCATCGATGGCGGTGAACAGGCCCTCACGGTCTGGCGGGGCTACAACGGCGTCAGCAACCGCAACTACATCGATCCCAACCTGATCGGTGGCATCCAGGTCATCAAGGGGCCCGGCCTGGTGCGTGACGTGCACAGCGGCATCGGCGGCGCGCTGGTCATCAGGACCATCGACATCGATGACGTCGTGGCGGCCGGCGAACGCTTCGGCGGGGAGCTGAAGATCGAAGGCAGCAGCAACGCGGTGGCGCCACGCCTGCCACGCCTCCACAGCGGCGAGGACTACCGGACGGTGCCGGGTTTCCCGCAGGGGTCGCCGAACTCGCCCTATGACGACCGTACCCTGGTGGTGCCGGTGCAGTCGCGCAGCGGCAACAATCCGTTCGATGGCGAGGACCAGGCGTGGCGACTGGCGCTGGGCCTGCGCGGCGAGACGGTGGACGTGATGGCGGCCTATGCCTGGCGCCGGCGTGGCAACTATTTCTCCGGCAGCCAGGGCAGCGACTACTACGACCAGGACCCACGCGAGCAGTACGAGTACCAGGGCATCGACTACATCACCACGCTGGCCCGCTACTTCAAGCCGGGTGATGAAGTGCCCAATACGTCGAGTGAACAGGAGTCGTGGCTGCTCAAGGCGACGTGGCAGATCAATGACGACCAGCAGCTGAAGGCGAGCTGGCGGCACACGCTCTCGCACTACGGCGAGATCATGCCTTCGCGCATCCTGTCGGCGCCGGACTACGGCCGCATCCAGTGGCCGTTGAGCCGCGTCGACTCGGATGCCTGGAGCCTGGAGTATCGCTGGCAGCCGGCCGGCAGCCGCTGGCTGGATCTGTATGCCAATCTGTGGCGCACCGAGACCGACAGCGATACCTATACCGCGGGCGGATTCCCCAACTTCGCGCCGGGCAATCCGCAATGGGACCCTGAAGCCAGCCCGATCCTGCGCAACACCGCTCTGGCCAACGCGCGCAACGATCGCACCGGCCTGACGGTCAGCAACCGCTTCGCGTTGCACTCCAGCCTCGACCTGACCGTAGGGGGCAACTGGCAGTACGAGAGCCTGGGTTCGCGCGATCCCTACTTCGGCACCACTGATGGCTGGCGCATGTTTCCGCGTGCCGGCCGCCGCCAGGAGGGCGAGGGCTACCTCAACCTGGAATGGCGTCCGCTCGATGTCATCACCCTCAACGCCGGCGTCCGCTACAGCCGCTACTGGGCCTTCGACGACTTCCTCGACGCGCACCCGGAGCTTCTGACCAAGGGGGTGGGCAGCAAGCAGGCTACCTATCGGGTCAACGAGCTGCCCGAGCGACCGGCCAGCCTGCAGGCAGAGATCGATGCGCTGGAAGCAGAACGCGAGTTCTGGGAGAGCATCGGCATGGGCTCGGTGATCGATGATTCGATCCGGGGACTGCTGGCCTATTACGAAACACCGCAGGCAGTGGAGCACAACATCGCGTGGCTGCCCGACGCCAACGGCAACTATGCCCGCGCCACCAACCCGTGCCTCAACGGCGAGGTGGCTGCGATCCCGGGCGTGCTGCCGTTGTTCGCCGGCAGCGACCTGGTCTGCAGCATCGGCAACACCGTGCAGGCGCGGCCGGTGGATGGCAGCAACCGGCGCCAGCGCGATCACGCGTGGCTGCCCACTTTCTCGGCGACGGCGCATCTGTCGCCGGCCGCGCGCATCTACCTGCGCTACAGCGAAGCAGTGCGTTTCCCGAGCATGTTCGAAAGCACCATCGCGTTCTCCAGCAGCCTCAACCCGCTGTATGACCTCAAGCCGGAGCATGCCTACAACTACGAGCTGGGTTACGTGCACGACCTGTCGGCGCTGTTCGGAAACACCGCCGATGCCGACGTCAAGCTGGCCTATTACGTGCACAAGACCCGCAACGTGATCGAGCGCGATGCCTACTTCCTGTTCGACAACATCGACAAGCAGACCATCCGCGGCATCGAACTGCAGGCACGCTTCGACAACCGCCGTTTCTTCACCGATCTGGGCATCGCCCGCACGCTGGAGAACGAGGTCTGCGATGAGAGCAGTGCCGTGCTGCTGGATGCCAACCGTGGCCTGGTCCCGAACTGCGTGCAGGACGGGTTCGTCAGCGGCTACCTGCTGACCCAGGCGATTCCGAAGCTGTCGGTCAACGCGTCGCTGGGCACCCGCCTGCTCGACGAACGACTGGAGCTGGGCAGCCGCATCATCCACTACCGGCGCCACGAAAACCCGGACCTGCAGGCCTACCGCGACCGGTTGCTGGCCGGTGGCAGCAGCCTGCTCTGGCAGAACGTGCCCTTCACCTGGGGAAACATCACCACGGTGGATGCGTATGCGCGCTGGCGCTTCAACGAGCACGCCAGCGTGGAGCTGGTCGGCAGCAATCTCGGCAACCGCTACTACGTCGACCCGGCCACGCGGTCCACGCTGCCGGCGCCGGGCCGCACCCTCAAGCTGGGCATCACCGCACGCTTCTGAGCACCTGCATTCAAGCGTTGTACCCGTAGTTCCCTCAACCCAAGGAGCAACACCATGAAAATGATCTCCCGTTCCGTCCTGGCGGTCGCCGCCTCCTTCGCCCTGGCCGGCGCGGCGCAGGCAGCCGACATCGTCGGTGCGGCCAGCCCGGTGACCGATGCCGAGCTGTATGTCGCCGTCGGTGATTCCCAGGTCAACGGTGGCCCGCACTCGGCCGGCAAGGCCGGTATCGGCGTCGGCACCGTGTCCAACGCCCGTCGCGTCGATTTCCAGGGCCTGGCCAGCTATTCGGTGCCGACCACCGTCAATGGCACCACCGTGCGCACGCTGGCCATGCCGATCACCGGTGCGCCGGGCAGCCACTCGGGCATGGGCCACTTCAACTTCGTCAAGGTCGGCAGTGGCGATGTCTGGTTCGGTGAATGGTCCAAGGACGGCGCCGCAGGTGGCTTCAACAACCGCCAGGTCTACTTCGTCGGCGACCGTGCCGGCACCACCCTGCCGGCCGGCGTGGCCACCTACAGCGTGGCTGGCCTGAACAAGTTCAACGGCAGCAACCTGCTCAGCGGCACCTTCCGCGCCAACTTCGGCACCGGCACTCTGCTGGGCGGCCTCAGCGGCGGTGGCCTGTCGGTCAACATCAACGCCACCATCAACAGCGCCACCGCCTCGTTCGCAGGCGCGGCCACCGCCAACGGTTCGGTCAGTGGCACCACCCAGGGCCAGTTCTTCGGTGCCAATGCCGCCACCCTGGCCGGTATCGCCACCTTCGCCGGCAACAGCCAGTACGACACCGCCTTCGGCGGCAGCAAGAACTGATCGCCACGCCCCTGACGGGGCAGGGCAGGGACAAGCCGCGATCCGCCAGTCCCTGCTTCGGCCCGCTGCATCGCTTCACACCGGATCGACCATGCGCCTCCCTCTTTTCTGCCTCCTTCTGCTGGCGCTGACCGCCACGGCGCACGCCCAGCAGGATGACCTGCGCCGCGTGCTGGAGCAGGGCAACGACGTGCGCCATCAACGCCAAGACCAGCAGCGGCTGCAACAGGCCGAACCGGATCGGCCGACCGTCACCCTCGATGGCCGGACCCTGCGCGTGGAGCGCACGGTCGACGACCTGGGCCAGGCGCTGTACCTGTCGTTGCAGCACCAGCAATGGCCCGCCGCGCAGGCCTTCCTGCACGAGTACATTGAACTTCCCGGCCATGACCCGCTGCTGCGCCACTACGCGCAGGGCGCGCTGGCGCGGGTTGCGGGCGAGCATCATCGCGCGGCCCTTGAGTACGAGGCCCTGCTGGCCCGGCAGCCGGATTTCCTGCCTGCGCGGCTTGAACTGGCGCGGGTCTACGCCGAGGACCAGCGTGACCGGGAGGCGACGTCGCTGTTCACCGCGATCGCCGCCGACATCGATGACCGCGACCCTGCCACCGCCGGCGTGCGCGGCCGGGTGCAGGGGTATCTGCAGGCGCTACAGGCGCGGCGGCGCTGGAAGGGCGCACTGTCCGCCGGACCTGCATGGAGCGACAACATCAACCGCAGTTCGGCCAGCCGCACCTGCCTGTTCGGCGTGGGTGAGGACTGCATCATCGAGCGCAGGTTGCCCGATGCCCAGCGCGCACCGGGGGTGGACTACGACGGCAGCCTGGAACGCCGCTGGGCACTGGCCGGCCACCACGGCCTGTATGTGCGCGGGTTGGCCTTCGGCCAGGCATGGAAAGACAACCGCGCCTACAACGAACTCAACGCCACTGTGCAGGCGGGCTACAGCTGGCGCAGTGCGCGGCACACCCTGCTGCTGGCCCCCGGCTACGACTATCAGGCACTGGGCAACCGTACCCTGCAGGGCGCCGCAGGCGCGCATGCGGAATGGCAATACGCACTGGACCCGCGCAGCCTGCTGAAGCTGGAGGCGGACTGGAAGCGCCAGCGCTATTGGCAACCGGGGCTGGCCGACAACTACGATGGCGCGATGGGAGCACTGTACGCCACCTGGTTCCGTGCGCTCACTGCGCGCTGGACCGTCTTCGCGGGCATCGATTTGGCCGACAGCGGAGCGGCCGACGCAGCCAATGCCTATCGCCAGCGCGGCCTGCGCGTCGGCGCGGCGCGGCAGTGGAGCGGCACGACTGCCACGCTGTTCCTTTCGCTGCGCGAGCGCAGCTACGATGCCTGGAGTCCGCTGCTGGAAGCGCGCCGGCACGACGACGAGCAGAACCTCATCGCGCTGGTACGCAGCGAACGGCTGGCGGTGGCAGGCCTGGTGCCCAGCCTGAGCCTGCGCTACACCCGCATCGACAGCAATGTGGACTGGCTGTACAGCCATGACCGCAGCCTGCTGAGCCTGAAATGGGAGCGTGCGTTCTGACCGCGGGCCGGGCACACAGCGTGTTTGGCCGAGGTGAATGCGATCTCGCTGTTGTCTTCATCCGTCATCACGCGTTCTTGTAGGGCAACTCGCGCATCCTGCGGGCATTGCGGCCGGATGGGCCGCGCGTGTCAGGGAGTACAGCGTGCTGGAGTCGGGCGATGAACGGGAGGGGCTGCAGGGGCTGCGGGTGCTGGTGGCCGAAGATGAATTCGCCATTGCGATGTTCCTGGCCGACTATCTGCAGCTGAAGGGCGCGCACGTCGTGGGCCCGGCCGGTGACCTGCGCGAGTTGGCGCGTCTGGTCGATGATCACCCGATCGACGTCGCCCTGCTGGACATCAACCTGGGTGGTGAGCAGGTGTACCCGCTGGCCGACCGCCTGTCCGAGGCGGGGACGCCGTTCCTGCTGACCTCCGGTTACGACGACAACCTGCCGAGCCGCTTCGCCAGCGCGCCGCGCTGCCCCAAGCCCTACCATATCGACGCGTTGGCCCGGCAGCTGGCCGGACTGGTCGCCGCACCGCGGGCTGCTGCGGGCAAGGTCTGACTGCGCGGCATGGGCCGGCGATTGGATACCGCTGCTCGCTCGTCCGTGCGCGGCACAGCACCTCCGGCACATCGTCTGGGTGGACTGCATGACGGCATGGATGTGCGCATCGCGCGCCATGACTGGTCAGGGACGCCGCTTGGCCCGACTGGGCGGTGGCCGGCGCATCTGCGCGCCACCGTGGACATGATGCTGGCTCATGGGTTTCCCATGATCATCCTGTGGGGCCAGGAGCTCATCCAGCTCTACAACGACGGCTATGCCGAGATCCTTGCCGACAAGCATCCCGCTGGCCTGGGGCAGCCCACCCGCGACTGCTGGCCCGAGGTCTGGCACATCAACGGGCCGATCTACGACCGGGTCTGGCAGGGTGAGACCGTCACGTTCGAGGACAAGTTGTACCCGCTGGCCCGGCAGGGCCGGCTGGAGGACGTCTGGTTCACCATCACCTACAGCCCGCTCCGCGGCGAGGAAGGGCAGGTGGGCGGTGTGCTGGTCACCATGTTCGAGACCACGGCAGCGCACGTGGCACAGGCCGCGCGTGAGCGCGAGGAGCGGCGGCGGCAGGAGAGCGACCGGCGCCTGGCGCTGGTGTTCAAGGTATTGCCGGTCGGCCTGTGCATTGTCGATGCGCAGGGGCGGATGCAGCTGTCGAACGACCAGATGCGCGCCTATCTTCCCAGCAGCCAGGTGCCCTCGGCCGATCCGGTCAACCAGCACCGATGGCAGGGCTGGCATGCCGATGGCAGCCCGATCGCCCCCGAGGATTTCGCCATCGCACGGGCCCTGCGCGGAGAAACCGTGGTGCCCGGACTGGAGTTCCAGTTCACCCACGATGATGGGTGTGTCCGCTGGACGCGGGTCGCGGCGGCGCCGCTGCGAGATGTCGACGGCGAGGTGACCGGCGTGTTCGCCATCGCGGTGGACATCGATGATCTCAAGCGTGCCACCGAGCGGCAGGCGGTATTGCTGGCCGAGCTGCAGCACCGCGTGCGCAACATCATGGCCACGATCCACGCCATCGCCTGGCGCACACGCGAGTCGGTCGACAGCGTGGACGAGTACGCTGACCGCCTGTGCGCACGCCTCATGTCGCTTTCTCGCACGCAGACCCTGCTCACCCGCAGCGCCAATGCCGGGGTGAGCCTGCGTGGCATGCTGGACCAGGAGATCGCGGTGCAGGGACACGCGCCCGACGGATTCCTTCTGCAGGGCGAGGAGGACGTGCTGCTGCCGCCCAAGGCGGCCGAGGTGCTGTCGCTGGCGGTCCATGAACTGGCCAGCAACGCGCTCACGCACGGCGCATCGGTGCACAGCGATACGCGGATCGAGGTGTCCTGGTCGGTGCAGGACATCGACGGTGAGGCTTGGCTGGACCTGCACTGGTGCGAGCGGCGCGCGGTGAACGACGACTGGGTCGTCCCGTCGCATCGCGGGCTGGGTCGGGCGCTGGTCGAACAGCGCATTCCCTACGAGCTTGGCGGTAGCGGCGAACTTGCGTTCTCACCCCAGGGCGTGGATGCGTGGATCCGCTTGCCGCTGCGCGAGCGCGACAGCCTGCTGCAGACCGATGCCACCTCCAGCCTGTCGCCGCCGCGCGGGTAGCGCCTGCGTTCCTTCAATGGCTGGCCGGGTCAGTGCGTGGCGGCTGCGCCGATCAGGGTGCAGGCGAGCGCCATCGCGACCGGTACCCCCAGATGACGCGTCGCCAGCGCGGTGCCCGTGGTCATCAGCGAAGCCAGGGCAATGCCGAGCGCGAGCACCGGCTGGCCCTGCAGGAACTGGTGGATGCAGCCGGCGCATCCAGCGACGGCCAGGCCAACGGCGAAGCAGACATGGAGCAGGGAGGCAGCATGCATGGGGGGGGCCTCGCGGTGATGCCGTGGGTAGCGGCCGGCGCCGGGGCAAGTTGAGCCGCGATCTTCCATTCCAACGAATGGATCACATTGTGTGCGCGCCACGGTTACGGTGGGCGACCTAGGGTGGTGCTGCAGAAACATTCGAAACCCGTACGAGGAGGCAGCGATGGCACGAACGATTCCCGAGGGGACGCTGGTGGTGGTGGCCGATGGTGGTTCGGCCCGGGTGTTCACCAATGTCGGCAGCGCGCAGCAGCTCACGCTGAAGCAGGAGGGCGAACTGCGGCTGCAGGACATCAGCGAGACGGGCGTCTCCGGGCAGGGCCCGGCCGGTGCCGTTCCCAAGGACATGTCCATCGCCCAGCTCAACGAAGCGACCTTCGCCAAGCAGGTGGCCGAACAGCTCAACGAGGATGCGCTCAACAACCGCTATGCCCACCTGCTGCTGGTGGCCGACCCCACCACGCTCGGACGGATCCGTCCGCTGCTGCACAAGGAGACGCAGGCACGGTTGCTGGGCGACATCGCCAAGGACCTGACCAACGCGCCGCTGGCAGACATCCAGCGCAGCCTGGCGGGGTAACGCCTGTGCCCTTCATGCGCACGCACCTGTCCAGCGAGCCGTCACGCGCCGAAGTGGAGGCGCGCGACGGCTGGCAGCTGCTGGAATTCGGCGCGCCCTGGTGCGGCCATTGCCAGGCGGCACAGCCGGCGCTGCAGGAGGTCGTGGAAGCACATGATCTGGCGCACTGGAAGATCGAAGATGGGAAAGGGCGGGCGCTCGGGCGCTCGTTCCAGGTGAAGCTGTGGCCCACGGTGATCCTGCTGCACGACGGCCGGGAAGTGGCACGCGTGGTGCGTCCGCGCGTGCGTGCCGATCTCGCCGCGCTGGAGGGCGCGCTGCCCGACTGAGGGCACGCTGCACCGGGGACTGCGGCCGCACTGCAGCATGCGATGCACGGGCACTGGTGCTAGCATCGGTACACCATCTGAATCGATCCAAATGCCGATGCCCACGCTGGACCGTCGTCTCCTGATCGCCTTCGCCGCCACCGCCATGCTCGCCTCCGGCGCGGCCTGGGCAGCGCCTTCGAAGTCCGCCGCCGACAAGGCGTATGCCTCGGTGGACCCCTTCATCGGTACCGGTGGTGAAGGGCATACCTACCCCGGCGCGACGATACCCTTCGGCATGGTCCAGCTCAGCCCGGACACGCGCATCCAGCCGCGTGAGAAGGCCTACGGCTGGGCCGCCGGATACCGTTATGACGACAGCAGCATCGTCGGCTTTTCGCACACCCACTTCTCCGGCACCGGGCATTCTGATCTCGGCGACATCCTGGTGATGCCGTTCACCGGAAACCCGGGATTGGAACGCGGCGACCCCGAACGGCCCCGCAGCGGCTATGCGTCGCGCTTCCGCCATGACGACGAAAAGGCCGAACCGGGCTACTACGCGGTGACCCTGGACGATTACAAGGTGCGCGCCGAACTGACCACCAGCGCCCGGGTCGGTGTGCATCGCTACGCCTTCCCCAAGGGCGTCGATGCCAAGGTACTGCTGGACATGCGGACCAGCATGTACGACTACCCGGGCAAGGTGCTGTGGTCGCGGGTGCGGGTGCGTACGGACGGCACCATCACCGGTTTCCGCGAGACGCGCGGCTGGGCGCCGGGGCGCCAGCTGTATTTCGCCATGCGCTTCTCGCAACCGTTGGCAGGCCATGCGCTGCACAACACCGAGCAGGACATCGTGTACAAGGGCTTCCCGCCGCCGGGTGAGAAAGATCCGGCACAGCGCGCACAGATCGAAGGCCGCCAGCTGGTCGGCACGTTCGATTTCGGCAGGCTGGATGCTCCGCTGGTGGTGAAGGTGGCGATCTCGCCCGTGAGCGAGGCCGGTGCGATCGCCAACCTGGATGCCGAGGTCGCCGACTTCGACTTCGACCGCGTGCGTGCGCAGGCCCGGCAGGAATGGACGCAGGCACTATCGGTGCTGGACATCGATGCGCCGGAGCATGCGCGGCGCAGCGCCTACACCGCCCTGTACCACACGATGCTGGGGCCGACGCTGTTCATGGATGTGGATGGCCAGTATCGCGGCCCCGACAACGCCGTGCATGTCGCCAAGGGGTATGCCCACTATTCCACGTTCTCGTTGTGGGACACCTACCGGGCGCTGCATCCGCTGTTGACTCTGGTGCAGCCGGAAAAACGCAACAGCGACTTCATCAACTCGATGCTGGCGCACCACGAACACAGCCCGTACGGCATGCTCCCGGTGTGGTCGTTCCACGGCCTGGAAGACTGGTGCATGATCGGTTACCACGCGGTGCCGGTCATCGCCGACGCCTATGTGAAGGGCATCCGCGGCTTCGACGCCGCAAAGGCGCTCGACGCGATGGTGGAGACCGCCAATTACGGTCCCTACGACGGCATCGCGCAGTACCGTGAGCTGGGGTATGTGCCCATCGATGAAGAGGGCGAAGCGGCCAGCAAGACCCTGGAATACGCGTTCGACGACTGGACCATCGCGCGCATGGCGCAGGCGATGGGCAGGAGCGAGATCGCGGCGACATTCGACAAGCGTGCGGCGAACTGGCGCAATGCCTTCGACAAGGACACCGGCTTCATGCGTGCCCGCAAGCGCGACGGCAGTTTCCGCACCCCGTTCGATCCCAGCGCCAGCGGCTACGGCACCGACTACACCGAGGGCAATGCCTGGCAGTACTCGTGGTACGTACCGCAGGACGTGGCGGGCCTGGCCGCCGCGCATGGCGGCAGCGACCGGCTGCTGGCGAGGCTGGACGAGGTGTTCAACGCCACGGTCGATCCGGCGGTCTTCGAGCACATGGAAGACATCACCGGCCTGATCGGCTGGTATGCGCATGGCAACGAGCCCAGCCATCACGTTGCGTACCTCTACGCCCACGCTGGTCAGCCCTGGCGCACGCAGGCGCGCCTGAAGCAGATCATGGACACCCAGTACGCCGACCGTCCCGATGGCCTGGCCGGCAACGATGACGTGGGCCAGATGTCGGCGTGGTACGTGTTCACCGCGCTGGGCTTCTATCCGGTGGCGCCCGGCTCGGGGGAGTACATCCTGGGCCGCCCGTTCCTGCCGAGGACCGCCATGCGCCTGCCCAACGGCAGGACCTTCACCATCGTGGCCGAGGGGCTGGATGACAGGCACACCTATGTGGGCAGTGTCTCCCTGAACGGCAAACCGCTGCAGCGCACCTTCCTGCGCCACGACGAGATCATGGCCGGGGGCGAGCTGCGCTTCACCATGCAGGCCGAGCCGAACAGGGACTGGCCCGGGCAGGGCGCGCAGGCGCCGTACTCGATGTCAACGCCGTAACGGTAGCGCCGGGCCATGCCCGGCGGCTTTGCTGTCACACCATCCCGCCATTGGCTCGCAGCACCTGGCCATTGATCCAGCCGCCGTCGGTTCCAGCCAGGAAAGCCACCGCGCCGGCGATGTCGTCCGGCGTGCCCAGCCGCTCCAGCGGATTCATCTGCGCCAGGCGCTCGATCAGTTCCGGCGACTTGCCCTCCAGGAACAGGTCGGTCGCGGTCGGGCCGGGTGCCACGGCATTGACCGTGATGCCACGGCCACGCAGCTCCTTGCTGAGTATCGCCGTCAGGGTTTCCACGGCCGCCTTGCTTGCGGCGTAGACACCGTAGTTCTCCAGCTTGAGGCCGACCACGCTGGTGGACAGCGCGACGATGCGGCCGCCGTCGCGGACGCGTCGCGCGCTCTCGCGCAGCACGTTGAAGGCGCCCTTGAGATTGATGGCGGTGACCCGATCGAACAACGCGTCGTCGGTGGCTGACAGCGGCGCAAGCTGCAGCACTCCGGCGCTGTTGACCACCACATCGATGCCCTCGAATCGAGCCTCGACGGCATCGAACAAGCGGCTCACCGCCTGCGGATCGGCCACGTCGGCCTGCAGCGCAATGGCTTGGCCGCCGGCGGAGACCAGCTCGGCGGCCAGGGCATCAGCCTCTTCGCGGCGGCCGGCATAGTTGATCGCAACCGCATGGCCGTCGGCCGCCAGCCGACGCGAGATCGCGGCGCCGATGCCGCGGGAGCCGCCGGTGACCAGGGCGACGGTACGGGGAGAGGAGCTGGACATGAAGGCTTCCTTCGAAGACGCGCCCGCGTGGCGCCCCATCATCTTGCTGGTTCCTGCCGCCCGGATAATCATGGAGAATCCGACAACATCATCCGGATGTTCGAACAATGGATCGATTCACCGCCCTGCGCGCTTTTGTCCGTATCGTCGAACGTCGCAGCTTCACCCGCGCTGCAGAGGACCTGGGGCTGCCGAGGGCCACGGTGACCGACGCGATCAAGGCGCTGGAGCGGCGGCTGGGGGTGAGGCTGTTGCACAGGACCACGCGACGGGTGGTGCCGACCCTCGAGGGCGAAGCCTTCTATGGCCGCTGCCTGCGCCTGATCGCCGACATGGACGATGCCGAAGCCGCATTCCGTGATGTCCCGCCGCGCGGCACGCTGCGCATCGAAGTGCACGGAACGCTTGGTCGGCACCTGTTGTTTCCGCACCTGCCCGAGTTCCTGCAGAGCTATCCCGACATCGAGCTGGACGTGAGCGAGGGGGATCGCTACGTGGATCTGCTGCGCGAAGGCGTGGATGCCGCGCTTCGGGTCGGCACCCTGGCCGACAGCGATCTGGTCGCGCGGCGCCTGGCACTGCTGCGCGAAGTCACCGTTGCCTCACCGTCCTACGTGGGTTCGCATGGGCTGCCGGACAGCATCGACGCGCTGCTGTCCGGTCATCGGATGGTCGGTTTCCGTTCCGGTGCCAGCGGACAGTTGATTCCTCTGGAGTTCCAGCAGGCCGGGCAGGTGCGCCATGTGCCTCTGCCGGCAACCGTACGGGTATCCGGCGCAGATGCCTTCCTGGGGGCGGCACTGGCGGGGCTCGGCATCATCCAGGCGCCGCGCTACCGGCTGGATCCCTATATCGAACGTGGTCAGTTGCTGGAGTTGCTGGCGGAATCGCCGCCCACACCCAGCCCGTTGAGCCTGGTTCACCCGCGCAACCGCACGCCGTCGCCGCGGTTGCGGGTATTCATCGACTGGATTGCCGGCGTGTTTGCGCCGGACCGCTAGCGCCCGGCAGGGCCAGCTCGAACACGGTGCCCGATGCGTCGGAGACCACGCTCACCGATCCACCATGGGCCTGCACGATGGCGCGGGTGATCGCCAATCCCAGCCCGGCGCCCTCGTGCCGGCCGCGCTCGCCGCGGAAGAACCGGTCGAACAAGCGGGGCAGTGCCTGCATGGGAATCGGCGGACCGAGGTTGTGGACAGCAATCCGGCTCGTGGGCCCGGTGCCGTCCAGCCGCACCACGATCTCCGTACCCGGCGTGGCGTGCTGCAGGGCGTTGGAAAGCAGGTTGGCGACCGCCCGGTGCAGCATCAGGCGGTTGCCGTTGGCCTCTGCGCTGCCTTCCCGCCGCAGCGTGAGCTGGCGCTCCTCGGCCAGCAGATCGTAGAACTCCAGCAGCGCATCGACCATCGCATCCAGCGCCACCCCCTCGCGCGAGGGCAGGGCGCCGGGTGCTTCGGCCTGGGCCAGATAGAGCAGATCGCCCACGGTCTGTGCCAGCCGTTGCAGCTCTTCCGCGCAGGAGAGCAGCGTCTCGCGATAGGACTCGTTGCTGCGGGGGTGCGCGAGCACCACCTGCACCTGGGTCAGCATGTTGGTGATCGGCGTACGCAGTTCGTGGGCGAGGTCTCCGGAGAACCCGCTGAGGCGCTCGAAGTCCTGTTGCAGCCGCGCCAGCATCCCGTTCAGGCTCTGCGCCAGCTGTTCCAGTTCGACGGGCACGTGCTCGGCCGTGAGCCGGCGCTGCAGTCGTCCGGCGGTGATATGGCGGGCCTCGTCGGCCAGCGTGCGCAGTGGGCGCAGCGTCTGCCGCACGACGTAGCCCCCCAGCAGGCTGCTGGCCACCGCAGCAGTGACCAGAGCGACGGCCAGCAGGTGGCGGAAGCGCTGCAGGAAGTCGGCATGGCGCGCATCGTCGATCGCCAGCAGGGTGGCCAGGCGGCTGCCATCGGCCAGCGTCTGCCGCAGATTGAGGGCGTGCAGGCGGCTTCCGTCGGCCAGCGTCCAGTCATGGCGGCGCGGTTCAGTGTCGGCGGGTTGGGTCCGCGCATGCGCGCGCAAGGCCTCCGGCGCGGTGGAGAAGAGCACGCCGCCCTGCTCATCGACGATGTGGAAGGCGATATCGGGATGGTGGCGCAGCGCATCGCCCAGGCGCTGGGCGCGCTCATCGGACGTGCCGCTGCCGGCGAGGTCGGCGATCAACGCGGCCTTGTTCTCCAGTTCGGCGAAATCCTGTGCGACCAGATCATGGCGCGCGCTCAGATAGATCGCCACGCCCAGTGCAGCCAGCACCAGCGTACCGACCGTGGCGAACAGCACGGTGAGGCGGACGGCAATGGAGCGTGGCAGGCTCATTGCGGTTGCGCTGCTTCGGCCTCGGGTGCCTCCAGCACGTAGCCCATCCCGCGCACGGTGACCACCAGCTTTTCGGCGAAGCCATCGTCGATCTTGGCGCGCAGGCGGCGTATCGCCACATCGATGACATTGGTGTCGCTGTCGAAATTCATGTCCCACACCTGCGAGGCGATCAACGAGCGTGGCAGGACCTCGCCGCGCCGTCGTGCCAGCAGCTCCAGCAGCGCGTATTCCTTCGGGCTCAGTGTGATGCGCTGGCCACCGCGCTCCACGCGCCGGCGCAGCGTATCCACCACCAGATCGGCGACGACGATGCGGTCAGGCTGAGACTGGCCCTGGCCGCGTCGCAGCAGGGTACGCACGCGTGCCAGCAGCTCGGCGAAGGCGAAAGGTTTGGCCAGGTAATCATCGGCACCCAGTTCCAGCCCCTGCACGCGGTCGGCAATGCTGCTGCGCGCCGACAGGAACAGCACCGGCACCTGCCACCCCGCATCGCGCAGGCGCGACAGGACGTTCCAGCCATCGAGACCGGGCAGCATCACATCGAGGATGACCAGCTGGTACTCGCCGCTTGCCGCCAGATGCAGGCCGTCCACGCCGTCGCAGGCGAGATCGACCACGTAGCCCGCTTCGATCAGGCCCTGTCGCAGGTAATTGCCGGTCTTGGGCTCGTCTTCGACGATCAGCAGCTTCATCGTGTGCATGCCGGCCCGCGCAGCGCCGCCCTCATGCCAGCGGGTCCAGCGTGCCGAGCACGGCCACGCAGGCCAGTACCAGCAGCCCGAGTGCGGCCTCGAAGGTGAGGCTGTGACGCAGCGAGCGCAGCGGGCGGAACTGCCAGCCGCCACGGATGGCGGTGGCGAGTGCCGGCACCAGCCGCCAGCGGTGCAGCGCGGCCAGGCCGAGCATGCCCGCGACCAGGGCCAGCTTGAACAGCAGCCAGCGCCCGTGCGCGGTGTTGAACAGGGTCTGCAGCGAGCCCTGCAGATCCACGTAGGTATAGGTGCCGGTCATCGCCAGCAGGGCCACGATTACCGTACCGGGCAGGGCGAAACCATGCGCCACCTGCCAGAGTTCATGGGTGCGTTCACGCAGGGAAGGGCCCTGGGTGCGCAGGGCCAGATGCAGCACCGCGGCGATCGCGCCGACCCATGCGCCTGCGGCGAGCAGGTGGACGGTCCCGGCCGCCAGGCGCAGCGCACCGCGGATGCCGTCGCCGGCGGCGGCGTGGCCGTTCCAGGCCAGGCTTGCCAGGGCGACCGCCGAGAGCGGCAGCAGGATGACACGGCGTGCCCCGGCCACTTTCGCGCTTGCGGCAAGCAGCGGCAGCATTGCCAGCAGCGCCAGCGCACGCACCAGTGCCGCTTCGCCGACCGGTGTGGCGGTGGCGAACCATGCGACGGTCGCTTGATCGACCGCGGCAAGCGGAAGCCCCAGCACGCCTGTCACCCGCACCGCCGCGTCCAGCAGCACGACTGCCAGCGCGATCACGGCCAGTGGCAGGAAGATACGACGCGCAGGCGCAGGGCGGATGAACAGCATCCTGCCGAACAGCAGCATCAAGGCCAGGTACAACGCCAGCCGCAGGGCATAGGGAGACAGTTCGATCACCACCGCAGCTTACTTCACGCTGAAACGATAGTCGCCGGTGACGGGATGGCTGTCCTGGCCGACGGCGCGCCACTGCAGGCGATAGTCTCCGGCAGGCAGCGGCTTGGCGAAACTCACGACCAGCCGGTGACCATCGTCCGACACCTGCTGGGAAAGGGCAGGCATCGCCATCAGGGTGCGGCCATGGGCCATGCTCAGTTCGATGCGGGTGGCGCGCGGCATCACCCGCTCGCTGAAGGTCAGCTCGATGCGGTTGGCAGGCGCGACGCTGGCATCGGCGGCGGGCGTTGCCTTCACCAGGCTGGGGTGTGCAAGGGCCAGCGGAGCGGCGGCGACGCCCGGCAGCAGCAGGAGCAGAGCGGCGGAGCGGCGGAGCGAAGACGACATGGTGGGTGCCTGCAGGAATGGGGCGCTCAGGCTGACGGCGGGCACCTTTCGTGGCCCTGACCCGGACATTACCGATCTGTCAGGTTGGCCGGTGCCGGGCCGACCCGCCCTTCCCATCATCGGCGCGCGCGTGGGCAGGCACGCAGGGCGCGGCGGTTGCACAGGTGGGCCATCGCCAGCAGCGCACCGCCGCAGGCGGTGGCCATGCCGTGCCAGAGCAGCGATTCCTTCAGCGGTGGATACAGCGATGCGGACAACAGCAGGCCAGCCCCAGCCAGGGCCAGTCGCATCGGCAGCCAGTGGCGGTGCCGGCGCAGGCCCGCAGCGGTGCTGGCCAGCGCCAGCAGCGAGGCGAGCAACGCGAACGCCCACTCCCAGCGTGACATCAGCAGCAGGGTGGTCATCAGGGCATGGCCGGGGTGCTGGAACGAGCGCAACGCCATCATGGCCGCCGGGACGAAGGCCAGCAGCAGCGGCAGCGCGATGCAGTGCGCTGCGCAGGCCAATGACAGCCCTGCGCCGGCCAGATCGAAACGGGGATGCCAGCGTGCCGATGCTGGCGGCTGTGGCAGACCCCTTGCAGGAACGGTGGGGATGTGGTCCATAATGTTACATAGTAACACTAACGGTACCCTCATGAAGCTTCCCGCCACGTTTCTGCTGCTGCTTTCTGCGGCGTCCGCCCACGCCCATGAGGTGCGCCAGCAGGGCGCGCATGTGCATGGCCAGGCCACGGTCGATGTGGCGCTCGAACGGGGAACACTGGACCTGGCAATGCAGGCCCCCGGTATCGGCCTGCTCGATTTCGAGCGACCGCCCGCCACCCCGCAGGAGCGCGCCGCGCTCGCACGTGCGAAGGCACTGCTGAAGGAAGGCGCATGGGTCACCCTGCCGACTGCGGCCCAGTGCCGCCTTGCCGCCAGCAGCGTGGCCGCCGACGGATTCGCTGCAGACCCGATGCACGATGCCGGGCACCACGGCCACGCCGGCTTCAGTGCCGGACTGCGTTTCCAGTGCGCGCATCCGTCCGCGCTGCGGGTGCTGGTGGTCCGCCTGCCGGTGCTGTTCCCTGGCCTGCATGAGGTCATCGTCAACAGCACCACGCCCGCCGGACAGGCACGGCACGTGCTGACCGCCGAGACTCTGCGCGTGGTACTTGCGCCGTGAGTGCGGCGGTCATCGATGTGCAGGACCTGCGCTTCGCCTACGGCGATCGCCCGGTACTGGAGATTCCGGCATTGCGCGTCGATGCGGGCAGCAGCGTGCTGCTGCGCGGTGCCAGTGGCGGTGGCAAAAGCACCCTGCTGGGTGTGCTGGCCGGCGTGCTGCGCGCTCGCCAGGGCCGGGTCGACGTCGCCGGACACTCCCTGCATGCGATGAACGGTCCGGCCCGCGACCGCTTCCGTGCCGACCAGCTGGGCGTGATCTTCCAGCAGTTCAACCTGCTGCCGTTCCTCAGCGTGCGCGAGAACATCGCGCTGGGTCTGCGCTTCTCGCGGCTGCGCAGGCAGCGCGTCGGCGCAGCGCTGGACGAGGAGATCGCACGGCTGCTGCAGTCCCTGCAGATCGACCCGACGCTGATGGGCCGTCCGGCGGGCAGGCTCAGTGTCGGCCAGCAGCAGCGCGTGGCAGCAGCACGCGCACTGATCGGGCGGCCGCAGGTGCTGCTTGCCGACGAGCCCACCTCGGCACTGGACCGGCACGCGGCGGACGCGTTCGTGCGCTTGATGACGCGGCAATGCCAGGCCTGCGGCACCACCGCACTGGTGGTCAGCCACGATGAAAGCCTGCAGCCTCTGTTCGACCGGGTCATCGTCCTGGCCGAGATCAATCATGCCGGAGCTGCCCATGCTTGAACTTGCCTGGGCCAGCCTGCGCAGCCGCGCGCTCAGTGTTGCCCTCACGGTGCTGGTGATCGCCCTCAGCGTGGTTCTGCTGCTGGGCGTGGAGCGGGTCCGCACGCAGGCGCATGAAGGTTTTGCCAGCACAGTGTCCGGAACCGATCTGATCGTGGGTGCGCGCTCCGGACCGGTGAACCTGCTGCTCTATTCGGTGTTCCATATCGGTGATCCGACCAACAATGTCTCCTGGCAGTCCTATCAGGCGCTGTCGGCGCTGCCGCAGGTGAAGTGGTCGGTGCCCCTCTCGCTGGGCGATTCCTGGCGGGGCTACCGCGTGGTCGGCACCACCGGCGGCTACTTCGAGCATTACCGCTACGGTGCCGGTCATGAACTGGTCTTCGCACAGGGCGGGCCCTTCTCGGACCTGTACGATGCGGTGATCGGCGCGGAGGTGGCGCAGGCGCAGAACATCACGCCGGGCGACCCGATCGTGCTGGCGCATGGCACCGGGGCGGTGCCCCTGGCCACGCATGCCGACAAGCCGTTCCGCGTGGTGGGGATCCTGCATCGCACCGGAACACCGGTGGATGCGTCGGTACTGGTATCGCTGCCGGCGATCGAAGCCATCCACATCGACTGGCGTTCCGGCGTGCAGCTGCCCGGCCAGCATGTCAGCGCGGAGCAGGCGCGGCGGCTTGATCTGACCCCGACCAGCATCACCGCCTTCATGCTTGGCCTGAATACCCGCATCGCGACGTTCTCCGTGCAGCGCACGATCAATGACTATCCGGAGGAGGCGATGCTGGCGATCCTGCCGGGCGTCACCCTGCAGCAGTTGTGGCAATCGTTGGGCACGGCCGAGCGGGCACTGCGGTTGATCAGCGCGATGGTGGTGCTGCTGGGAATGGTCTCGCTGGTGGCGCTGCTGGTATCAACCCTGCAGGAGCGGCGCCGCGAGATGGCGGTGCTGCGCGCGGTCGGCGCGCGTCCGCGCTACATCGCCGGTCTACTGGTGGTGGAGGCGGTGGCGACCAGCGCGCTGGCGTGCGGGCTGGCACTGGCGGCGCTTGTGCTGGCCAGTGCCGTGGGACGCAGCTGGGCGCTGGCGCAGTATGGCCTGTCGATCACCCACGTCTGGCCGGATGCGCGCGAGCTGGGCTGGGTGGCGGGCCTGCTGCTGGTCAGCGCCGTGGCGGGCCTGCCGCCGGCCGCGCTGGCCTACCGGCGCACGCTCGCCGACGGTTTGGCGTCGCCGGGATGAGCATGCGCCGGCTGGGTGGCTTGCCAGTGTTGCTGATGCTGGTTGCCTGCGAGCGGCCGGTCGACACCGGCGTGCAGGCGCTGCCGCCATCGGTGGCGGATCAGGGCGCAGCGACCGTGGAAGAGCAGGAGCTGGACTGGCTGCAGATGATGCCCGCCGACGAGCTGGCGGCGCTGGAACGTGGCGAAGGCCCTGAGGTGGAACACAACGGCAGCCGACGCATGCCGCAGTTCGGCACGTTCCGCACCGTCGACGCCGTGCTGCAGCGGCCGGTGCGCCTGCCGGGCTACGTGGTGCCGCTGGCCAGCACTGCGGAAGGACGGCTCAGTGAATTCCTGTTCGTCCCGTACTACGGCGCCTGCATCCATGTGCCACCACCGCCGCCGAACCAGATCGTGCACGTGGTACTGGAACGGGCAATCGAGATGCCTGACATGTACGCTCCGTTCTTCCTGGCCGGAAACCTGCACGCCGAGCGCCTGGACGATGAGCTGGCAGGCTCTGCCTACAGCATGCGCGATGCACGGCTGAAACCCTATGCGCCGTGATTGCCTTGCATGGCTCGCTGGATGCGCGCTGCTGGCCGGATGCGCCCGCGTGCCCGACGGTGCCGGACAGCACCCTGCACCGTTGCCGGCGGCGGCGCCGTCTCCGTCGGCACGCCCGATCGACCGCTGGGACGCCCTGATGCCGGACGAGGACCGTTTCCAGCGACCGCCGCCGCAGATCGGCCTGTCACGCGACGGCATGGCCGGCGTCGGTGGCCTGATTGACGACAGCGGCGCCGGCACGCCGCCCGGTCAGGCGATCGACCACTCCCGTCTGGAGCGCGCCCGGCAGTTCGGCTCTTCGCGCGTGGTGGCATCGGTGGATGGACGTGCGGTGGACCTGGACGGTTACGTCGTGCCCCTGGGCACCACCGACGACGGACGCGTGGACGAGGTGCTGTTCGTCCCGTTCTATGGTGCCTGCATCCATGTACCCCCACCACCGCCGAACCAGATGATCCACGTGACGTTGGCCACGCCGATCACGCTGGGTGCGCTGTGGGACCCCTATCGACTCGCCGGGCGGGTGCAGGTCAAGCGCTTCGACGCCGACATCGCCAGCGCTTCCTACGATGTGGCGGCCGCCACACTGACGCCGATCCACAACTGATGCGCGGGCGTCCACTACTGGCGATGGCGCTGCTGGCGGTGACGGCCACGGCGGTCGGGTGGCTGTACCTGCGGACAGCGCAGCCGAAGCCGCCGCAGGCCACTTCCGTGGCGCCCACCGATGAGATGCGGCAGCGGATCGAGCGGCGGATGGGGGACGATGCGGCCTTCCGCAACGACGTGGCATTCCTGCTGGTGGCAACCCTGCGCGACCGCTGCCGGCCGGCAGAGGCAGGGCTGCTCGCGCGCATGGCCAACCGTGCCGCGCTGCCGGTACTGGCCGCGGTGAGTGCGGTGACTGCGGAGGATCCAGGCCTTGACCGTCCCATCTACCGTTACATCCAGCACCGGGCCGACAGTGCCCGCTGCACGGATCCGCTGCCCCTCGCAGCGGCCGGTGGCCGCGTGCTGCAGGTCGATATCGAGCAGTATGCACGCACCTTCCCGGACAGCTACTTCGATCCCACGCGCAGCAGGGCGCCGCGGGATTTCGGTGGGCATACGCTGCGCGAGCGGGCCTCCAACGCATGCAACAGCGTGGTTTATTCGGTACTGCCGCTCGGCGACGCGGACTGGCGCTGTGCGTCGCTGCGGGCGAACGCGCGGGCCCGGGTGCGTAGCCTGTGCGAGGACGAGCTGCGGCGCCAGCACGGTGACATCGCGGGCGAACTCGACATGGCCGTGGGGCAGGGCATGCAGGAACAGGTGGTCGCGGCGGTGGCGGCGTTGCCGGTGGACTGCAGGTAGCACCCGCGGCGCCTGCCAGGGCTGAACAGCGCCTGGGTCGAAACCTGAACGTGTCGCTGCAGGGCTATAACTATACAGGATATCCGGTATAGTTAATGGAACCTTCTTGCCCAGGTTTGTTCCCCATGGCCTTGTCCCAGTCCTTGGCCGATGCTCCGGCCCTGTCCCGTGCCCGGCGCTGGTCGCTGTTGTTCACGGTGGCCGCCGGCCTGCTGCTGGTGACGCTGGACAACTCGGTGCTGTACACGGCGCTGCCCACGCTGACGGCAGAACTTTCCGCCAGCGTGGGTCAGGCGCTGTGGATCATCAATGCCTATCCACTGGTGATGGCTGGCCTGCTGCTCGGTGCGGGCACGCTGGGCGACCGCATCGGTCACCGTCGCATGTTCCTGATCGGCCTGGTGGTCTTCGGCGTGGCTTCGCTGGCGGCAGCGTTCTCTGTCACCGCAGCGCAGTTGATCGCTGCCCGTGCGCTGCTCGCCGTGGGCGCCGCGGCGATGATGCCGGCCACGCTCGCGCTGATCGGCCTCAGCTTCCATGAAGAGCGTGAGCGCAACATCGCCATCGCGATCTGGGGCTCGGTGGCGATCGTCGGCGCCGCACTCGGACCGATCATCGGTGGCTGGCTGCTGCAGCATTTCTGGTGGGGATCGGTGTTCCTGGTCAACGTGCCGGTGGTGATCGTGGCCTTCGTCGCGACGCTGCTGCTGGCGCCGGAGGGGCAGCGCGACACGTCCCGGCCGTGGGATCTGCTGTCCTCGCTGCTGGCGCTGGCGGCGCTGTCGGGGCTGGTGCTGGCGATCAAATCGCTGATAGCCACGCCGCCTTCCTATGGCCTCGGCGCGGCGGCATCGGTGCTGGCGCTGGCGGCGGGCGCCGCGTTTGCCCGCCGCCAGCAGCGCCTGCCGCATCCACTGCTGGACTTCGCGATCTTCCGCAATCCGGCATTCCTGGCCGGTACGCTGTCTGCGGTGTTCACCCTGTTTGCGATGGCGGGCCTGCAACTGCTGACCACCCAGCGTTTCCAGCTGGTCGCCGGATTCACGCCATTGCAGGCGGGCCTGCTGGTATCGGTGGCGGCGCTGGGCAGCCTGCCCAGCGCGCTGCTCGGCGGCAGCATCCTGCACCGCGTCGGCCTGCGTCCGCTGATCTGCGGCGGACTGGCCGCGGGGGCACTGGGAGTGGGCGTGGTCGCGTTCGGTTTTCCGCACGGACTGGGCTGGGTCGTCGCCGGCATGGCGATCACCGGGTTCGGCATGGGCTCGGCAATCTCGGTCGCATCCACCGCCATCCTCAACAACGTGCCTGCGCACCGTGCGGGCATGGCGTCCTCCGTGGAGGAGGTCTCCTACGAATTCGGCGGCCTGCTGGCGGTGGCGATGCTGGGCAGCCTGGGCGCAGCGATGTACGGCGCCTTCCTGCCGGTATCGGCGGATGTTCCGGCACTGGCGCGGGAAGGATTCGCCCAGGCGCAGCAGGTCGCCCGCGAAGCCGGCCCGGGCGAGTGGTTCGCCGGCGCCACCGCCGCCTATGACCGCAGCTACCAGATCGTGCTGCTGGTCATCACCGCGGTGCTGGCCGTGGGTGCAGCGCTGATCGCGCGCCTGCTGCGCGGGCGGGCGGGGAGCCGCGAGGGAGCGGCCGATCGCGTAAAGTAGTGCGATGAGAACCAGCAAGCGCCAGCGCATCCTCGATGCCGCCGTCAACGTGATCAATCGAGACGGCGTGCGCGCGGTGACCTTCGAGTCGGTGGCGGCAGAAGCCGGCCTCACGCGCGGCGGCCTGCTGTATCACTTCCCGTCGCGCGAGGCACTGCTGCGCGGCATCGACGAGCACCTGGTGCACAACTGGGAGGCATCGATGGAAGCGCTGCTCGGCAAGCGTGCCAGCGAGGCCACGGCGCTCGAGCGCTATCAGACCTTCGTCCGCGTGTCGGCGCAGAGCGCGACGCGCGCCGAGCTGATGTTCATGCTCGAATCGGTGGACCCGGAGGCCGGTGAGCGGCCATGGAGCCCGGCCGTGCAGCGCTGGGCGCCATCGCCGCCGCCGGCCGGCGTGGTTGATCCTGCGGCGCTGGACAATTTCGTGGCACGGTTGGCGGCCGATGGGCTGTGGATCTACGAGGCCATGTACGAAGGACAGCTGGACGACGCGGTGCGCGCCCAGGTGGCCGAGCGCATCGCGGGCCTGTTGTCACCCGGCCGATGATGGGGGTTGCCCACTGACGATGGCGGGTCCCGCCATGGCCGCGTTCATGCCGTTGGCATGTCTTCCGGCCGCAACCGCTCTGGATGGGTGTACACATTGAATCCACTGCCGCGGGCGAAGCCGACCAGGCACAGCCCTGCGCTGCGCGCCAGATCGATCGCCAACGCCGTTGGCGCGGACACGGCGGCCAGTACGCTGGCACCGGCGCGCACTGCTTTGCTGACCATCTCGTAGCTGGCCCGGCTGGAAATCAGCAGCAGTCCACCGTCGATGGCGTGCTCGTTGTGATGCAGGGCGCCGATCAGCTTGTCCAGTGCATTGTGGCGGCCCACGTCCTCGCGCACCCAGCCGATGCGCCCGTTGGCGTCGGCCCAGGCGGCCGCGTGGGTGGAGCCGCTGGCCGCATTCATCGGCTGGTGCTGCGACAGCGTGGCCAGTGCCCGCTGCAGGGCCGCCGGCGCGTAGGTCCGTCGTTCGCGTACCGGGGGCAGGGGCCGCAGCACATCCTCGAGCTGCCGTGTTCCGCACAGGCCGCAGCCGCCACGGCCGGGCAGCAGGCGGCCATCGGCCGGATCCAGACCGGCGCCCGGTGCCTCGGCGGCAACCGTCATCCGCAGTTCGATGCCTTCCAGCTGCGGCGCCACATCGATCGAGAGCAGCTGCGTCGGCGTGGTGATCAAGCCCTCGCTGAGCGAGAAACCGAGCGCAAAGTCCTCCAGGTCACAGGGCGTGGCCATCATCACCGCGAACACGGTGCCGTTGTAGTGCAGCGCTACCGGCACCTCTTCGGCGACCACGTCGGCCTGCGCCTGCACCTGCAGCCCGCCCTCACGCCAGCGCTGCAGCGTGCGCTGCGCGGTGCCGGCAGGCGGAGAGGGCGGCGGGGGCGAGTCAGCCATGCAGAGTGTCCGGACAGAGTGAGCGTGTCATGGGCCGTTCGCCCACCCCCCGGAGGATAGCGCAGTGCGTCCGTGGCGATGCAGCAGCCACCGGCGCGCCGAAGAGGGCGCGCTGGGAGATGCGGGGCGGCTCTGGCGAAGTGGTCCCGGCCGTGCTTGACTCTGTCTGTCGTGCCCTTCGCAGTCTCGTCTCCTGGCGCCAGGTCTTCGAACATGTCCGAGCAGAAACCACCCCGTTACAAGCCCTACAACCAGCCCGCAGGCGGCTGGGGTGCGGCCGGCGCCACCGCCCGGGTTCTGCTGCAGCAGAGCGTGATCGGCAACGGCTCCAGGGCACTGCTGGCGATGAACCAGCCCGCTGGCTTCAAATGTCCCAGCTGCGCCTTCCCCGACGCCGACGAGCGCAGGAAACTGGAGTTCTGCGAGAACGGGGCCAAGGCACTGGCCTGGGAGGCGACCCGGTTCCGGGCGGATCGCGAGCTGTTCGCGCGTTATACCGTCAGCGAGCTGATGGAGCGGACCGACTACTGGCTGGAAATGCAGGGGCGGCTGACCGAGCCGATGCGTTACGACGCAGCCACCGACCACTATGTGCCATGCAGCTGGGACGAGGCGTTCGCACTCATCGGCCGTCACCTGCGGTCACTGGACAGCCCGCATCAGGCCGAGTTCTACACGTCGGGCCGCACGCCGAACGAGGCGGCGTTCCTGTATTCGATCTTCGTACGCGAGTTCGGCACCAACAACTTCCCCGATTGTTCGAACATGTGCCACGAGCCGACCAGCCGTGGCCTGCCACCTTCCATCGGTGTGGGCAAGGGCACCATCGTCCTGGAGGATTTCGAGCACGCCGAGGCGATCTTCGTGATCGGCCAGAACACCGGCACCAATTCGCCGCGGATGATGGGCAACCTGGTCGAGGCGCGCAGGCGCGGCGTGCCGATCGTGGCGGTCAACCCGATGCCCGAGCGCGCCCTGATCCGGTTTGCCGAGCCGCAGGATGTGGTGCAGATGGCGACCTTCGGCTCCACCGAGATCAGCAGCGAATTCGTGCATATCCGCATCGGCGGTGATCTGGCGCTGATCAAAGGCATGATGAAGGTGATGTTCGAGCGAGAGGCACAGGGCCAGCGCGTGCTCGACCATCGGTTCCTGGATGAACATACGGTCGGCCTGGACGCCTTGCGCGCGGACGTGATGGCGCAGGACTGGGACGACATCGTCAGGGTCTCCGGCATCTCGGAGGCGCAGATCCGGCGCTGCGCCGAGATCTACATCCGCTCCAATGCCACGGTGATCTGCTATGGCATGGGCCTGACCCAGCACCAGTATGGCTCGCGGCTGCTGCAGCAGGTCGCCAGTCTGCTGATGCTGCGCGGCAACTTCGGCAAGCCGGGGGCGGGGATCGGCCCGATCCGGGGTCATTCCAACGTGCAGGGCGATCGTACCGTCGGCATCGACGAGAAGCCGGCGGCAGCGTATCTGGATCGCCTGCAGGAGGTGTTCGGTTTCAATCCGCCGCGGGAGCACGGGCATCATGTGGTCGAGTCGATCGAGGCCATGCTCGATGGCAGCGCCAGGGTGTTCGTCGGGCTGGGCGGCAATTTCATCCATGCCGTGCCGGACACGCCCCGGGCCTACGAAGCCATGCGCAGCCTGCAGCTGACGGTGGGTATCGCCACCAAGCTCAACCGCGGGCACCTGGTGCATGGGCGCGATGCGCTGATCCTGCCGGTGGTGGCGCGCTCGGAACGTATCGTCACGCCCGCAGGCGAGCAGTTCGTGACGATCGAGGATGCGATGTCGAACGTGACCGCTTCGCGCGGTGTTCTTGAGCCGGCCAGCGACCAGCTGCTGCCGGAGGTCGAGATCGTCTGTCGCATGGCGATGGCGACGCTGCCGGACAGCAGGGTCGACTGGGCAGGTTGCAGGCATGACTATGCGCGGATCCGTGACCTGATCGCTGCCGTGTACCCGCAGATCTATGCAGGCTTCAATGAGCGCATCCGGCAGCCGCACGGCTTCCATCTGGACATTGCACCGCGCCGCCGGGTGTGGCCCACCGCCAACGGCAAGGCCAACATCCTTGTGATGCCGGGCCTGGATGTGGACGACCCGGTGGATGATCCTGACATGCTGCGACTGGCCACGGTGCGTTCGCATGACCAGTTCAACACCACCATCTACAGCTACAACGACCGCTATCGCGGCGTATACAACGATCGCAGGGTGGTGTTCATGAACATCGAAGACCGGCTGGCACGCGGTCTGGAGAAGGAGGCGCGGGTCAGCCTGGAGACGCTCAGCGCAGATGGCGTGCGGCGCCGCATCGACGGGCTGACCGTGCTCGACTACCCCATGCCACGGGGCGCGCTGGCGGGCTACTACCCTGAGTTGAATGCGCTGCTGCCGCTGGACTACTACGATCGCCTCAGCGGCACGCCTGCGGCGAAGTCGATTCCGGTACGCATGCGGGCAGACGCAGGCAGCGCGGACACCGCATAGGGTCGGGCGGCGGCCCAGCCTGCCACGCCCATCGGCTATGATGCCTGCGATGAATGCTGCTGCTCTCCTGCTGCGCTGGCTGTTGCTCGTTGCCCTGGTGCTGACCGCACCTGGGCTGGCGCGGGCTGCATCGGGCGACGGTGGACAGGGCGACACGGAATACTGCGCCGCGTCGCATGAGACGGCCGTGGATCGGGCCGGATGCTGCGGCGATCGATCATCGGGCGACTGCGCAGCCAGTGAGTGCCCGTGCCCTCCCGCGTGTACCGGCGTGCCGGCGACCTCCTCCGCCGTGGCGATCACACCCTGGCGCGAGGCGCCACGCGCTGCCCTTGCACGACGGCCTGTGCCGCCGCCCCTGACCGACGCGTTGCGACCTCCCATCGTGTGATGGCCTGCAGGCGCCAGCCGCCTGTTGTCCTGCCTGTCCCATTCCCGATTTTCCCGCGCCTTCGATGCGTGGGTCGCGGGCGTTTCGCCCGCATGCACAAAGGAACCAACACGATGAACCGTTCTCTCTCTCTCGGCCTGCTGCTGGCCAGCATTCTGTCCGGCGCCGGCTGCGCCCGTGCAGCCGAAGAGGTGGCCGCGGCGCCGGGCCATGCCCACGCAGCGGCCGATGCCGCCTCCGTCCCCGATGCGCAGCTGCCGACCGCCATCGTCCACAAGACCGCCAGCTGCGGTTGCTGTGGCGTCTGGGTCGAACACCTGCAGGCCGCGGGCTTCGCGGTGGACGTGCGGGATACCGATGACATGAACCCGATCAAGCGGCGCCTGGGTGTGCCGGTCGGCAAGGGGTCCTGCCATACCGCCGAGGTCGGCGGCTATGTGGTGGAGGGGCACGTTCCGGCCGAGGACATCAAGCGGCTGCTGAAGGAGCGTCCTGCGGCGCGTGGACTGGTGCTGCCGGGCATGCCGGCCGGTTCGCCCGGCATGGAGATGCCCGACGGTTATGTGCAGCCGTACACGGTGGAACTGGTGCGCGGTGACGGCAGCACCGAGCCGTTCGCCCACCACGGCCAGGGCGGCTGAGGGTCGCTGCTGCTGTGGCGGCTCACAGGCCGCCACGGCTTCAGTGCGCGTTGTCGCGTTCCCTGGCCAGCTGTGCCTCGAAACTGCGCTCGGCTGAATCCGCGTAGGCGCTGCAGCGCATCGCTGCAGCACTGGCCTTGGCGCCTGCGGCATAGTCCCAGCCGCTGGCGCCAGGATGCGGGGTCAACAGCACGTCGCAGGGCAGGCGGCGCACGGTCGCGAAGCTGCGGCGATAGTCCTCGACCAGGTGCGGATAGCGGGGATTGCCCTGCAACCGGTAGCCCGGCGCACTGAGGCTGTCCGCATAGGCAATGCGTACCGGCCTGCCATCGCGGGTGTCGTTCCAGGTCCAGGCGGTGCTGCCCGGTGTGTGACCCGGCATGAAATGCGCGGTGAAGTGCATTCCGCCCAGCGACACGACCTCGCCGTCCATCAGGATGCGGTCGGCATTGGTCGGAGGGAAGGTGATGCCATCGCCGAAGTGCAGATCGTTGCTGCCCCCGCGCGCCAGCAGGACGGCCGTTTCGGCGTTGCTGGCGATCTGCGCGCCGGTGCGGCGCTTGAGTTCGGCCACCGCACCGGCGTGGTCGGCATGGGCATGGCTGAGCAGGATCCAGCGCAGCTGCTGCGGTGCGACGCCGCGCTGCTGCAGGTTGGCCAGCAGGTGATCGGCCATCTGCGGCATGCCGCCATCGATCAGCACCGCGCCGTCGTCGGTCTGTACCAGCAGTGCGGTCAGGTTTTCGGTGCCGATCTGCCAGGTATGGTCGGCGATCTGCAGCGGCCTCATCGGCTGCAGCCATGAAGCATCCACCGTGTAGGCCCGCAGCTGGGGCAGGGGCGGCTCTGCTGCATGTAGCGGCGGGACCGCCACGGCAAGGACGAGGGCAGGCAGGAAAGAGCGCATCGTGAAGGTTCGCTGGGAGGAGGCGCAGAAACTAGCATGGGCCTCGTCGGCCGCGTTCCGCATAGATTTCATGGCTCCCATAAGGCTAGTCCAGCCCGGCCCGCAGCCGGTCGTACAGGCGGACCAGGTCGACCAGCGTGCGCGCGCCCATCTTGCGCATCACCTGGGCGCGGCGCACCTTCACCGTGATCTCGCTGACGCCCAGGTCCGCAGCGATCTGCTTGTTGAGCCGGCCCCGGACCACGCCATCCACCACGTCGCGCTCGCCGGCCGACAGCGACTCCCAGCGCTGCTGCAGGGCGCCCAGTTCGTCGCCTTCGCGGCGGCGCTGGCGATCGATGCCGATACCCTTGTGGATCGCATCCAGCAGTTCCTGGTCGCGGAAGGGCTTGGTCAGGAACTCGATCGCACCGTCCTTGATCGCGTTGACACCCATCGCGATGTCACCGTGGCCGGTGATGAACACCACCGGCAGGTGCAGGCCACGCTGGCGCATGCCGCGGTGGAATTCCAGGCCGCTCTGGCCCGGCATGCGCACATCCAGCACCAGGCAAGCGGGCGCATCCAGCAGCGGTTGTTCGAGGAACGCCTGGGTGGACGCGAAGCCCCGTACCTGCAGGCCCATCGAGGCCAGCAGATCCTCCAGCGCCGCGCGCACCGAGGGATCATCGTCGATCACGTACACGATGGGCGCCGGCTCGACGGCCGGTGCAGTGGGTCTACGCATGGCGGTCCCCGATGGCAACAGGCAGGTCGAACACGAAGCAGGCGCCACCGCCGGCAACGCGTTCCGCGCGGATGTGGCCGTCATTGGCCTCGATCATGGAGCGGCTCAAGCTCAGGCCCAGGCCGAGTCCGCTCGACTTCGTGGTCCAGAACGCCTCGAACACGCGCTCCGGCTGTTCCGCCGGCAGGCCGATGCCACGGTCGCGCACGCTCAGGGTGATCCGTTGCCCGTCGCGCCGGCTCAGCAGTGACAGCCGGCGTTCGGCCACCGCTACGCCTTCCATCGCATCGACGGCATTGAGAATCAGGTTGCCGATCACCTGCTGCACCTGCACGCGGTCGGCCTGCACCGGCGGCAGGTCCGGCTCCAGCAGCAGGGCCACGGTCACCCCATGCTGGTCGAGTTCGCTGCGCGAGAGCGCAAGCATTTCCTCCACGGCCTGATTCAGGTCGAAGGTGTCGCGCTGGGGTGCCGCACCCCGGGTCAGTCCGCGGATGCGGGCGATCACATCGCCGGCACGATGCGCGTCGGCGAGGATGCGTGACAGCGCCTGCCGTGCCTTGTCAACATTCGGCGGTTCCTGCGCCAGCCAGCGCTGGCAGGCGTCGGCGCTGCTGGCAATGGCCGCCAGCGGCTGGTTCACCTCATGCGCGATGGACGTGGTCAGCTCGCCGACGGTGGACGCGCGGGCGACCCGCAGCAGGCGTGCCTGCGCCTCCTGCACGGCGGCCTTGGCGGCTTCCATTTTCAGCGTCAGCCAGGTGGTGATGGCGATCACCAGCATGCCGATCACCGAATTGACCAGACCGATGCGGTAGGTGCCGAAACGCGTCAGCACGAAGCTCAGGCCGGTCAGGGCGACACAGGCTACGGCCAGGGCCAGCAATCCGCGCGGCGAAAGCACCCGCGAGGCTGCCAGGATCACCGCTGCATAGAAGCAGGCGGCTGCCACCGCGTAGTCGGTCAACGTGTCGAGCAGGAAGATCGCCACTACGGAGACGATCAAGGCCAGCAGCACCAGTGGACGGCGGGACGACAGCGAAGGCATCGGGACAGCTCCCTGGCGGGATGGAAAGGATAGCAAAGCTGGCTCTGCCTCCCGTGGCTGGGCGTGTGCACCTGGACGGCAGCGGCTGCCGCGCTGCACGTGCGCGCGATGATCTCGCGTCACTCCTCCAGGCTGGCATTCCAGAACCCCTGCAGGACGCCGGGCGTGGTGGATAACGCCGCCAGGACCGCATCCAGCTCGTCGCCATCGGCGGTGGTGGCATACAGCACCGCTTCGATCTCCACATCGCGCTCGCCGAAGGGATGGTGGTCCACCGCGCGCACGGGGTACTGGGCCTGTTCCAGCAACAGCAGCAGGCGATCCAGTACCTCGGCCTGCTGTTCGCGCTGGCAGACGACATTGATGGCATAGACAGCTTCGCTGAACGTCTCCGGCAAGGGCTGCCGCTGGATGCGGTTGACCACCGGCCGCAGCAGCGTGTTGGCGGCGAGCACGAACAGCGTGGCCATCACCGCCTCCGGCAACAGCTTGATGCCGGCACAGGCCCCCACTGCCGCCGAGCCCCACAGGGTGGCGGCGGTGTTCAGGCCCGAGACCTGCGCGCCCTCCTTCATGATCGCGCCCGCACCCAGGAAGCCGACACCGGAGATCACGTAGGCGACCACGTGCAGCGGCGACGGCGGCCCGCCGTACAGGTCGTGGAAACGGACAGCCAGGTCGACGAACACCGCCGCGCCGACGGCTACCAGCGTGTTGGTGCGCAGCCCTGCGGTACGTTGGCGCAGCTGGCGCTCCAGGCCGATGGCGGCACCGAGGACGAAGGCGGTGGACAGGCTCAGCAGCGAGCCGAGCGTGGCGCCGGCGTTGAACGCGGGCAGGTTCAGGTTGATGGCGGACATCAGGATCTCCCCAGGCACGGCCGGCAACGCCTACTGCCAGCCGTAGCGACGGATGTAGAGCTTCTTCAGTGCAGTGGTCAGTGCGGCATAGCCGAACAGGATCGCCACCAGGAACGGCCAGTACCCTGCCGGCAGTGCCTGCAGCCTGAAGTAGGCGGCCAGCGGGCTCATCGGCAGGATCACGCCCAGGGCCATGATCAGTCCCGTCATCAGCAGCAGCGGTGGCGCGGCGATGCTCTGCAGGAACGGCAGCTTCGGCGTGCGGATCATGTGCACGATCAGGGTCTGGGTCAGCAGGCCGACGACGAACCAGCCTGACTGGAACAGGCCCTGGTCGGCGGGTGTGCGAGCGTCGAACACGTACCACATCAGGGCGAAGCAGCTGAGGTCGAAGACCGAGCTGATCGGTCCGAAGAACACCATGAAGCGGCCGATGTCCGCCGGGTTCCATTTCAGCGGCTGCCGCACCAGGTCCTCGTCCACGTTGTCGAACGGAATGGCAATCTGCGAAACGTCGTACAGCAGGTTCTGCACCAGCAGCTGCAGCGGCAGCATCGGCAGGAACGGCAGGAAGGCGGACGCTACCAGCACCGAGAACACGTTGCCGAAGTTGGAGCTGGCGGTCATGCGGATGTACTTGAGCATGTTGCAGAAGGTGCGCCGGCCCTGGATCACGCCTTCCTCCAGCACCGTCAGGTTCTTTTCCAGCAGGATGATGTCGGCCGCTTCCTTGGCGATGTCCACGGCGCTGTCGACGCTGATGCCGATGTCGGCGGCGCGCAGCGCGGGCGCATCATTGATGCCGTCGCCGAGAAAGCCGACCACCTTGCCCTGCGCGCGCAGCTGGCGTACCAGTCGTTCCTTGTGCAGCGGCGTCAGGCGGGCAAACACGCGGTGGTGCTGCAGGGCGTGTGCCAGCGCTTCATCGCCCATGCGTTCGATCTGCGGGCCGGTCAGGATCGTGTCCGCGTCGAGTCCGACCTGGGCACAGACACGGGCGGTGACCAGTTCGTTGTCGCCGGTGAACACCTTGACCTCGACGCCATGCATCGCCAGTGCCTGCAGTGCCTGTGCAGCCGATTCCTTGGGCGGATCAAGAAAGGCCACGTAGCCGATCAGGGTCAGTCCACATTCGTCGGACTGGGTGTAGGTCGCCTGCTGCGCGCTGGTTTCCTTCATCGCCACCGCCACAACCCGCAGGCCCTGTTCGTTCAGTTCCTCGGTGGTCTGCCGGACCCGCGCCAGCCGCCGTTCGTCCAGTGGCATGTCGTGGCCGTTCTCGCGCACGGTGGAGCACACCGCGAGCATCTCCTCGACCGCGCCCTTGCAGATCAGCTCATGGTGATTCCCGCATTCGGATACCACGACCGACATGCGGCGGCGCTCGAAGTCGAACGGTATCTCGTCCACCTTCCGGTAGTCCTGGCTCAGGCGCAGCGAGCTCTGCAGTTCCACGTGCTCCAGCACGGCGCGGTCCAGCAGATTGATCAGGCCGGTCTGGAAGTGGCTGTTGAGATAGGCGAACTTCAGCACGTCTTCCGAGTCACGGCCGAACACGTCGGTATGCCGTTCCAGGGCGATCCGGTCCTGGGTGAGCGTGCCGGTCTTGTCGGTGCACAGCACGTCCATGGCACCGAAGTTCTGGATGGCGTCCAGGCGCTTGACGATCACCTTGCGGCGCGACAGCAGCACCGCCCCCTTGGCCAGGGTGGAGGTGACGATCATCGGCAGCATTTCCGGGGTCAGGCCGACCGCCACCGACAGGGCAAACAGGAAGGCTTCGGTCCAGTCACCCTTGGTCCAGCCATTGACCAGCAGCACGAACGGCACCATCACCAGGGCGAAGCGGATCAGCAGCCAGCTGACACTGTTGACCCCGGCCTGGAAGGCCGTGGATGCACGGTCGCTGGCGATGCTGCGCTCGGCCAGAGTGCCGAAATACGTGCGGTTGCCGGTAGCCAGTACCACCGCGGTGGCCGTGCCGGAGACCACGTTGGTACCCATGAACAGCAGGTTGTGCTGATCGAGCAGGCCGGCCTGCGCATCGCCCGGATGGGCGAACTTCTCCACCGGCAGTGATTCCCCGGTCATGGCCGCCTGGGCCACGAACAGATCCTTGGCCGACAGCACCCGGCAGTCGGCCGGAATCATGTCGCCGGCCGAGAGCACGAGGTGATCGCCGGGTACCAGCTCGCGGATCGGCAGGTCCAGCAGCCGTGAGGGCCGCCGGCTGTGCAGGTGCGCACCGAAGTACTGATCGGCCAGGTCTGCCGCTTCCGTTCCAGGGGTGCGCCGCAGTACACGCGCCGTGTTCCCCACCAGTGCCTTCAGCCGTTCAGCGGCGCGGTTGGAACGCCCTTCCTGGACGAAGCGGATCAGGGTGGACAACAGCACCATCGCGCCGATCACCACCATGGCCTTCGCATCCTCCGTCAGCCAGGAGACCGCTGCCAGCACGGTCAACAGCAGGTTGAACGGATTGCGGTAGCACTGCCACAGGTGGCGCCACCACGGCAGCGGCTTTTCGTGATCGACTTCGTTCGGGCCGAGGGCGGCCAGCCGTTCGTCCGCCTCGTGCTGGCCCAGGCCATCGGCGTGCGAGTCCAGCCTGCTCAGCAGGTGCGCTTCATCGAGCTGCGCCAAGGTGACCAGTCCGGCGGTGAGGTTGAACGGTACGCTCCCGCTGTTGCCGGGACCGAAGCCGGCTTCGGGCATCGCCCGGCGCCGGAACAGGTTGCCGGCGCGCCGGCTGCGCAGGAAAGCGTTGAACCAGGCATTGAGCAGGCTCATGGGGAACTCCTTGATGGGGCCGGCGCAGGACCGGCACGCAGGGGGCAGGGCGTCGCGTCGCCGTTCAGGCGGAGCGCAGGGCCAGTACGTCAGGCGACCAGGGCTGCATGCGAAGGCGCTGGCTGCCGCCGATGCACAGCGGCTTCATCGCGTCGCGGAGGGGGTAGGGCAGATGGCGCAGGACGCTGATGCGCTCGCTGATCGGCAGCAACGAAAGGACGTCGGCCACCACGCGTGGCGAGCCCAGCGCCAGCGAACGCGCAAACAGCACTGGGCCATGCACCCACAGCTGGCTGCGCAGGGCGGTGACATCGCGCGTACCCATCAGGCGGCGCAGGGTGATGTAGAGGGTCTTGCAGGACATGGGGGCACTCTCCAGGCAGGTGCGCCTGGCGGCCCCCCGCACTCACGCAGGCAGGGACCGGCCGCCAGGCGCCCGGTACGGGCGGAAACAGGCAGGCAGGGGCGCGTTGCGCCCGGCAGGGTCGGGATCCATCGGCGTCTCCGTGCAGGTGGGAAGGGGCTGCCGGGCGCGTTTCCCGGCGGTGGTGCCATTGTCGGCCGCTGGCCGGGCACGGCCTAGAGGCCCGTGGGTTAGCGTCGCTATACCTTGGTATAGCGGCCGCAGTCGAAGCTGACGGAATTGTCAGGCAGGCGACAGCATGGTGCCGGAGGTTGCCACCCAGGATGACGGCAGGCCTGCGCAGACCGGCGCGGGCACCGGATTGGACCCCCTGCCATGCGATTGCCTGATGTCACTGCGCTGCTGCGCCGCCGCCACCTCGCGCTGGGAGCGGCACTGCTGGTTGCCCTGTTGCTGGCGATGTTGTTCCACGGCGTTTCCCGCGGCGACGCACAGCCCAGCGCGGCACCACCACCGGTACCGGTGGTCACCACGCGCGTCGAGCAGCGTGATGTCCCGCACTGGCGAAGCGGCGTCGGCACGGTGCAGTCGCTGCAGAGCACCGTGCTGCGCCCGCAGGTGGATGGCGTGCTGACCGAAGTGCTGTTCGAGGAAGGGCAGAAGGTGCGCAAGGGGCAACTGCTCGCGCGTATCGATGATCGCGCCATCCGTGCCGGTCTGGGCGGTGCACAGGCGGCGCTGGTGCGCGACCGCGCCACGCTGGACGCGGCGCGCTCGGATCTGTCACGGCTGCAGCATCTGTCCAGCGACCAGCTGGTGTCGCGGCAGATGCTGGAGCAGCAGGCCGCCACCGTGCAGCAGTTGCAGGCCACCGGCCGCGGCAACCAGGCTGCGGTGGACGCAGCGCAGGTGCAGCTCTCGTATACGCGCATCGTGGCGCCGATGGACGGCCGCATCGGTCTGCGCCAGGTGGATCCGGGCAATCTGGTGCGCGCCAGTGACACGCAGGGGTTGGTGACCGTGCAGCAGACCGATCCGATCTCGGTGGTGTTCGCGCTGCCGCAGGACGCGCTGCCGCAGCTGCGACAGGCGCTCGCCGCAGGCGGCGCACAGGTGCAGGCACTGGACCGCGAGGGTGGCCAGCTGCTGGCTGAGGGCACGTTGCAGGTGATCGACAACCAGGTGGACGAGGCCTCCGGTACGGTGCGGCTGCGCGCGCGCTTCAGCAATGCGTCCGACCAGCTGTGGCCCGGACAGCTGGTCAGCGTGCGGGTGCGCACCGGCCAGAGCACGGGCGCGCTGGTGCTGGATGCCGCGGCGATCCAGCGTGGCGTGCAGGGCAGCTTCGTCTACCGCGTGGTCGCTGATGGCAGCGTGGAATCGCTGCCGGTCACGGTCGGTGAACAGGACGGCGGGCAGGTGGTCGTGCAGGGTGAGCTGCGGGTCGGCGATGTGGTGGTACGCGATGGACAGTCGCGGCTGCGGCCGGGCACGGTGGTGGCCGAGGCCAAACCCGCCGCGGCGCCTGCAGCGGTCCGGCGCGGGGCGGCACCGTGAGCGCGCGCACCTCGCTGTCCAGCTGGTTCGTTCATCACCCGGTCGCCACGACCCTGTTGACCCTGGCGGTGGTGCTGCTGGGCGTGGCAGCATTGCCGCGCCTGCCGGTGGCGCCGTTGCCGGAGGCTGAGTTCCCGACCATCCGGGTCAATGCCAATCTGCCCGGTGCCAGCGCCGAGACCATGGCCTCGGCGGTGGCCACGCCACTGGAAACCCAGCTGACGGGCGTGCCCGGCATCATCGAGATGACCTCGACCAGTGCACTGGGCAGCACTTCGATCACCCTGCAGTTCGATCTGGAAAAGAACATCGACACGGCCGCGCAGGAAGTGCAGGCGGCGATCAACGCCGCCGCCGGCCGCCTGCCCAGTGAACTGCCGAACATGCCGACGTGGCGCAAGGTGAATCCGGCCGACAGCCCCATCCTGGTGCTCAGCGTGGTGTCGACCCAGATGTCGATGACCGAACTGAGCGATCTGGCCGAGAGCCGACTTGCACGCTCGATCAGCCAGATCAGCGGCGTTTCGGAGGTCGGCATCGTCGGCCAGCAGCGTCCGGCGATCCGCATCCAGGCCCAGCCGGAGCGGCTGGCGGCGATGGGCCTGACCCTGTCCGACCTGCGTGGCGTGGCGCAGAACGCCAGCCTCAACCAGGCCAAGGGTGCACTGATGGGCGAGCAGCGCACGTCCACCTTCGAAGCCAACGACCAGCTGTTCAGTGCCCAGGACTACCGGCGCCTGGTCGTTGCCTATCGTGACGGCGCACCGGTGGTGCTGGGTGATGTCGCGCAGGTGATCGACGGCGCCGAGAATGCCTACGTGCAGGCGTGGCCGAACGGCCAGCCTGGGGTCGGCCTGATCATCAGCCGGCAGCCCGGCGCGAACATCGTGCGCACCACCGATGCGGTGCTGGCCGCCTTGCCGGAACTGAGCGCGAACCTGCCGGCCAGCGTCGATGTGGAGGTGCTCAACGACCGTACGCGCACCATCCGCGCGTCGCTGCACGAGGTGGAGCTCACCCTGGTACTGACCATCGTGCTGGTGGTGCTGGTGATGGGCCTGTTCCTGCGCCAGCTTTCCGCCACGCTGATCGTCGGCGCGGTACTGGTGGTCGCGCTGGTGGCGACCTTCGCCGCGATGTACGTGGCCGGCTTCAGCCTCAACAACCTGACCTTGGTGGCACTGGTGGTTGCGGTCGGCTTCGTGGTCGACGACGCGATCGTCGTGGTTGAGAACATCCACCGTCACCGCGAGGCCGGGCTCGGTCCGGTGGACGCCGCCCTGAAGGGCGCCGGCGAAATCGGCTTCACCGTGGTCTCGATCAGCCTGTCGTTGATTGCCGCCTTCATCCCGCTGCTGTTCATGGGCGGGGTGGTCGGGCGCCTGTTCGCCGAGTTCGCGCTGACCATCACCGTGGCGATCCTGATTTCCATCGTCGCCTCGCTGACTCTGGCACCGATGATGGCCGCGCACCTGATGAAGCGCATGCCGGCGCACCGGGACAGCGAGCGGACCCTGGCCGGGCGCCTGCTGGCCGGCTACGACCGCAGCCTGCAATGGGCCCTGCGCCGCCAGCGGCTGGTGCTGGCAGGCTTCGGCCTGACCGTGGCGGTGGCGGTGGCCTCTTACATAGTGATTCCCAAAGGCTTCTTTCCCCTGCAGGACACCGCCTTCGTGTTCGCCACCACCGAGGCGGCGCAGGACATCGGCTACGAGGACATGGTGGCCAAGCACCAGCAGCTCGCGCGCATCGTTGCGGATGATCCGGCCCTGCAGGCCTACAACCACGCGGTCGGCGCCACTGCCGGCAGCCAGACGCTGTCCAACGGCCGCTTCTGGTTCGTGCTGAAGGACCGCGGCGACCGCGATGTGGACGTGCACGGCTTCATTGACCGGGTGCGGGCGAAGATGGCCAGCGTGCCCGGCATCACCGTGTACATGCGCGCGGCGCAGGACATCAATCTCGGCGCCGGGCCGGCGCGGACGCAGTACCAGTACGCCCTGCGCGGACAGGACAGCCGCGAGCTGTCGCAGTGGGCCGAGCAGCTGACCGAGCGGCTGCGGGGCCTGCCGCAGCTGCGTGACGTGTCCAATGACCAACAGGTCGGCGCCAGCGTGACCCGGCTGGAGATCGACCGCACGGCAGCGGCGCGCTTCGGCCTGACCGCCAACGACATCGACCAGGTGCTCTACGATGCCTTCGGCCAGCGCCAGATCAACGAGTTCCAGACCGAAACCAACCAGTACCGGGTCATCCTGGAAATCGCGCCGGGCATGCTGGGGCAGGTCGATGCGCTGTCCTACTTCCACCTGCGTTCGCCATTGACCGGGCAGATGGTGCCGCTGTCGGCCGTGGCTCAGGTGCAGCCCCCGGGCAATGGTCCGCTGTCGATCAGCCATAACGGCATGCTGCCGGCGGTGAACCTGTCCTTCAATCTGGCCCCCGGCGTTTCACTGGGCGAAGCGGTCGGCCTGGTGGAGCAGGCGCAGGCGCAGATCGGCATGCCTGCCAGCATCAGCGGCCGCTTCCAGGGCACGGCACAGGCCTTCCAGGAGTCGCTGGCCAGCCAGCCGCTGCTGATCCTCGCGGCCCTGCTGGCGGTCTACATCATCCTCGGCGTGCTGTACGAGAGTTTCGTGCACCCGCTGACCATCCTGTCCACTCTGCCGTCGGCCGGTATCGGCGCGGTGCTGATGCTCTGGCTGTGGGGGCTGGACTTCTCGATCATGGCGCTGATCGGCATCGTGCTGCTGATCGGCATCGTTAAGAAGAACGGCATCCTGATGGTCGATTTCGCCCTCGACGCACAGCGCAACCGCGGGCTGGCGCCGCTGGAGGCGATCCACGAGGCCTGCCTGACCCGGTTCCGCCCGATCATGATGACCACGCTGGCCGCGTTGCTCGGTGCCATTCCGCTGATGATCGGTTTCGGTACGGGTTCGGAACTGCGCCAGCCGCTGGGCGTGGCGGTGGTCGGTGGCCTGCTGATCAGCCAGCTGTTGACCCTGTACAGTACCCCGGTGATCTACCTGGCCCTGGACCGCCTGTTCCTGCAGCGTCGCCGCGAGCGCAGGGAGGCGGCGGGCGCTGCCCTGGCGGACCCTGGATGAAACTGCTGATCGTGGAAGATGAAGGCAAGACCGCCCATTACCTGCGCACCGGCCTGGGCGAGCAGGGCTGGGCGGTGGATCTGGCTGCAGACGGTGTCACCGGCCTGCATCTGGCGCGCGAGTTCGACTACGACGTGATCGTGCTGGATGTGATGCTGCCGGGCATGGATGGCTTCAGCGTGCTGCGCGAGCTGCGCCGCAGCAAGCAGACACCGGTGATCATGCTGACCGCGCGGGACCGCGTGGATGATCGCGTGCACGGCCTGGGGCAGGGCGCCGACGACTACCTGGTCAAGCCGTTCTCGTTCATCGAACTGCTGGCGCGGCTGCAGGCCCTGGTGCGGCGTGGGCGCCAGCAGGAGCCGACCGAACTGCAGGTGGGCGATCTGCAGGTGAACCTGCTGGCCCGGCGGGCCTACCGCGATGGCTCGCGGCTGGACCTGACCGGCAAGGAGTTCGCGCTGCTGGCGCTGCTGGCACAGCGGCGGGGCCAGATCCTGTCCAAGACGGTGATCGCCGCCCAGGTCTGGGACATCAATTTCGACAGCAATACCAATGTGGTCGAAGTGGCGATCAAGCGCCTGCGCGGCAAGATCGACGGCCCTTACCCGAGCAAGCTGCTGCATACCGTGCGCGGCATGGGCTACGTGCTGGAAGTGCGCGAGGACGAGGGTGGGCGGGGATGAGGATGTCGATCGCCCAGCGCCTGTCGGCGATGTTCGCGCTGGCCGCATTGCTGGTGTTTGCGCTGCTGGGCGTGGGCGTCTATGGCGTGCTCGAGCGGCAGGTGGTGCGCTACCAGCATGCGGAACTGCAGACCAAGCTGCACGCGGTCAGTGGCAGCGTCGCGATGTGCGACAGCACCGAGCGCTGGAACAAGGTGCGCGAGAAGGTCGGCAACCTGATCTCAGGCGACCGCGACACCCTGGTCTGGGCATGGAGCGAGAACCCCACATTCCGCATCGGCCAGGCAGAGCCGCAGGTGCAGGCCCCCGGCAAGGGTGACAACGGCATGGGCACGCTGCCGCGTGAGGGCGGGCACCCGCTGCGCACGCTGTATGAGCGGGTGCCGGGCAAGGGCGCGCGACCGGATGTGGACCTGTGGATCGGCATCGACTCGGAGCCCTATACGCAGGCGCTGCAGCGCTTCGGCGTTGCGTTGTGGGTGGCCGGCGGGCTGGGCGTGCTGCTGGTGGCCGGGCTTGGCTACTGGATCGCCCGGCTGGGGCTGGCCCCGCTGCGGGCGCTGTCCAACGAGGCACGCTCGCTCAGCCCGCAGCGGCTGTCGCAGCGCCTGGCCGCGCAGGGACTGCCGGCCGAACTGGGCCACCTCACGCAGGCCTTCAACGGCGCGCTGGATCGGTTGGAAGCAGCGTACACGCGGCTGGACGGGTTCAACGCGGACGTCGCGCACGAGCTGCGCACCCCCCTGGCCAATCTGATGGGACAGACCCAGGTGGCCCTGTCCCGTCCGCGTGATGTGGCGGCGCTGCAGGAGGTCATGCAGTCCAACCTGGAGGAACTGGAGCGCCTGCGTGCGATCGTCAACGATATGTTGTTCCTGTCGCGGGCCGGCCAGGGCGATATCGCGGTGGAAACGCGTCAGGTCCAGCTGGCAGACGAGGTCGCCACCGCCGGTGAATTCATGGAATTCCTGTTCGAAGAGGCCCAGCTGACGTTGCATGTCGAAGGCGACGCCACCGCCCGCATCGATCCGTCGTTGTTCCGCCGCGCGCTGACCAACCTGTTGCACAACGCCGTGCAGCATGCGCGTCCAGGCAGCGACGTGCGTGTGCAGCTGCAGTCCGAAGGCGACGGCGTGCGGGTGGCCGTGCTGAATGAAGGCAACGGCATCGCCGCCGAGCATCTGCCCCTGCTGTTCGAGCGCTTCTACCGGGTCGACCAGGCCCGTGAGTATCGGGGCGAGCGCCATCACGGGCTGGGGTTGTCCATCGTCAAGGCCATCGCCGCACTGCATGGCGGCGAAGTGTTCGTGGCCAGTTCGGACGGTCTGACGACGGTCGGCTTCACCGTGGCACGGTGAAGGAACGATTCAGCCGGGCTGGCCGAAACGGTCGGCGAAGTCGTCGGTCGCGCGCACCAGCGCGTCGGTCGTGGCCGCTTCGTTCGCACTGTGGCCGGCAATCACCATCTCCAGCCTGGCTTCCGGCCACGCCTTGGCCAGTTCCCACGCGCTGCGTGGCGGACAGATGATGTCGTAGCGGCCCTGTACGATCACCGCCGGGAGGTGGCGGATCCGCTCCACATCGCGCAGCAGCTGGCCGGGCTCAAGGAAGGCCCCGTTGCGGAAGTAGTGCGCTTCTATCCGGGCCTTGGCCAGGGTATCCATCGGGTCGCTGCTGGATTCGGCGGTCACCTCGTGCTGCAGGGTCGCAGCATTGTCCTCCCAGCCCAGCCACGCCATTGCGGCAGCAATGCGGATGGCGGGGTCCGGGCTGTCCAGGCGTGTCCAGTACGCCTGCAGCAGGTTGCCGCGCTCGTCTTCGGGAATGTGCGCTTCATAGCGGTCCCAGCGCTCCGGAAATATCCAGCGCGCACCGCCCTGCGGCTCGGAAAACCATTGGTTCTCGATGTCCCGCCCCAGATACACGCCGCGCACAATGAGGCCGGTGGCGCGGGCGGGATAGGCCTGCGCGTACGCCAGCGACAACGTCGAGCCCCAGGAGCCGCCATACACCAGCCAGCGCTCGATACCGAGGTGCTCACGTACCTTCTCGATATCGGCCACCAGTTCCTGCGTGGTGTTGTCGCGCAGTTCGCCGAACGGGGTGGAACGGCCGCTGCCGCGCTGGTCGATCAGCACGATGCGGTACCGCGCCGGGTCGAAGAAGCGACGATGCGTGGGTGAGATGCCGGCACCGGGACCGCCATGCAGATACACCACCGGAATGCCGTCGGGCGTCCCGCACTCTTCGACATGCAGGGTGTGCAGCGTGCTCACGGGCAGAGTGTGCTCGCGATAGGGCGTGATCGGGGGATACAGCGTGCGCATGATGGACGTCAGTGGACCGGGGCCTGACAGCATACCCCCGGCGCGCGCCTACAATGGCGTCATGTCCAGGCAGCCCACTCTCGACGACCTGCGCCGCTACGCGGTGGCGCGCACCCTGTTCCCGCCAACAACGTTGATGGCCGCGATCCGGCGGCTGGGCTTCGTACAGGCCGATCCGATCCGCGCGCCGGCCCGGGCACAGGATCTGACACTGCGGCATCGGGTGAAGGACTATCGGGCCGGTGACCTCGAGCGGCGTTACCCTCGCCTGCCGGTAGAGGAGGACTGCCTGGTCAACTACGGCTTCCTGCCGCGCGAGTACCTGGCGTTGATGCATCCCCGCGTCGCCCGGCGCGCATGGGACGCGGACACCGAACGCCGTGCGGCGGATGTGCTGGCGTTCGTGCGCGAACGTGGCAGCGTGCATCCGCGCGAGGTCGACCAGGCGTTCGCGCACGGCCGGGTGACCAACTACTGGGGCGGCACCAGCAACGCCAGCACGCATCTGCTGGAGGGCATGCACTATCGCGGCCTGCTGCGGGTGCAGCGGCGCGACAGCGGAACGCGCATCTACAGCGTGGCCGAGCATGCGCCGGCGGAGAACAGCGAGGACGGGCGCGTGCGGCGCGCGGCGGCACTGGTCGCGCTGATCGTGCGCAAGTACGCGCCGCTTCCATCGGCCAGCCTGACCTACCTGGCCCGGCTGCTGGGCTACGGCGCACCGCATCTGGCCGAGCAGACCCGGCAGGCGCTGAAGCTGGCGAAAGAACAGCTGGCGAGCGCTACCGTGGAGGGCACCACGTGGTACTGGCCGGCGGACGAGAATCCGCGCTCACGACGGCATGCGCCGAACGAGCAGGTACGCCTGCTGGCGCCGTTCGATCCGGTGGTCTGGGACCGTCGGCGGTTCGAGCTGCTGTGGGGCTGGGTCTACAGGTTCGAGGCCTACACGCCGGCGCCCAAGCGCCAGTATGGCTACTACGCGCTGCCGATGTTGTGGCGCGAGCAGGTGGTGGGGTGGGCCAATGTGACTGTCCGCGACGGCCAGCTTGAGCCATCGCTCGGCTATGCGGGGCGCTCACTGGCGCGCGACCGGCTGTTCCGCAGTGCGCTGGAGGACGAGCTGCAGCGCATGGCGCTGTTTCTGGCAGGCGGGCGCGGGTAGCCGTCGCCGGAAGGACCATCCAGCCGAATGCCCGGCGCTACCCGATCGGCGCCCTGCCATCGCCGCGATGACGGGTGATCCGCTGGAAGAACGATGAGTTGGGGACGCGCACCAGGCAGCCGCGTGCGCCTTCGCCGTGATCGCTGAGCGTCGTGTAGATCAGGTTGATGTCCACCACCTGGCCGCACAACCCTGGCTTGTCCACGCTGTCCAGCACTTCGATGGTGTCGTTGATCCGGAATGGACGGGTCGCCACGATGAGGAAAGAGCAGAACAGGTTGGAGAGAACGCTCCACGCGGCGAAGAACGCCACCGCACCCACCGCCATGAAGCCGGTGAGCGCCGTCCACAGTACCGAGCGCGAGACCCCCAGCCGCTCCAGCACCAGCAGCGCCGCCGCCAGATAGAGCAGCAGCGCTCCACCCCGGCGCAGGCCGACATGCAGTTCCGGCGCCAGTCTGCCGCGTCTGCGCGCTGCAAGCAGAAGCCATGCCAGCGCCCGAACCAACAGCCACGCCACGCCCAGGATCGCCAGCACTTCCGCCATCGGTACCACGGTGGCAAGCCAATCATCGACCCAGGGCGGCCACCTGTTCATCTGTGTCACAGCGTGGCGGCGCCGCCGGAGATGGTGAGCAGCGCGCCAGAGGTGTAGCTCGCGCTGTCCGATGCCAGCATCACGTAGGCTGACGCCAGTTCAGCGGGTTGGCCAGGACGTCCGAAAGGCGTCTGCGAACCGAACTGCTCCACCTCATCGGCGGACATCCCTGCGGGGATGAACGGTGTCCAGATCGGGCCCGGCAGTACGGCGTTGACGCGGATCCTGTGCTCGGCCAGCAGGCCGGCCAGGCCCAGGGTGAGGTTGGCTACGGCACCCTTGGTGGCGGAGTACGGCAGGATGTTGGGCGTCGGCCGCTTGGAGTTCACCGAGGCGGTGTTGATGATCGCCCCACCGCCACGCAGGTGTGGCACGCACAGGCGCGTAAGGTTGAACACGGCGTGCACGTTGGTATCGAACGTGCGTTTCCAGTCGTCGAGCGTGATGTCTTCGAAGTTCTCGTAATAGCGTTGGTAGGCAGCATTGTTGACCAGGATGTCCAGGCCATCGAGTTCGCTGGCGACACGGTCCACCAGCGAGCGTGCCTGTGCGGGGTCGCTGATGTCGCAGGGTACCAGCACGGCCTTGCGACCGGCCTGCTCGATCTGTTGCTGCACGTGACGGGCATCGTCCTGTTCGCCGTCCAGGAAGGCTATGGCCACGTCGGCACCTTCGCGCGCGAAAGCGATGGCCACTGCCGCACCGATTCCGCTGTCGCCGCCGGTGATGAGCGCCTTTCGACCCTGCAGCAGGCCGTAGCCGCGATAGCTGTCCTCACCATGGTCCGGCCGCGGCGTCATCTTCGCGGTCTTGCCGGGGAAGGATTGCTGCTGGGGCGGGAAGGGGGGGCGCGGATAGTCGGGCAGGGTCATCTCGGGAGCTCCTCATCGGGAAACGGCCCCAGTCTGTGCCGCGGCCGGTAAACGATCAGGCGGCGCGCTGTGGTGAGGACGTGGACGCCGCCGGCGACAGATTCACAGCGGGTGGGCGATGGTGGTCATGATGCTGTTGGCGGATTGCCGCGAATCCAGCCGCGTGTGCTGCACCACCAGGGGTTGGTCCGAGGTGATGAGCGTGGCGAAGCCGGTACCGCGCGGCACCGGTTCGGGATCATCCAGGTCATTGAAGCGCAGGTGGCGGGTGCGTCGTGCCGGAATCAGCAGCTGATAGGGGCCTGCCGGCTCGCGGTCCTCGAAGTACAGGACCAGCGTGACATGCGCATCGGTGTCGCCGGCGTTGAGCATGCAGCACGTTTCGTGACTCTGCAGTTCCGGTGAGGGGCCGGTGCTCCAGGCCGGGATGTAGCCCTCGGCGATGGCCCAGCGTCGACGCCCGATGCAGGAGGAAGGCATTTTCATGACGTGGTTTTAGCCGTGAAGGTGTTGCCATGCTGTCCACTACCCGCGCGGAACACGTGATGACCATCGGCTACCACGCTTCCCATGAGCAGTTTGCTCCGGCCACGTTGCTGGGGCTGGCCCTGCGCGCGGAACAGGCCGGCTTCGAAGCGCTGATGTGCTCGGACCACTTCCATCCCTGGACCACCGCGCAGGGGCAGTCGGGCCACAGCTGGGTCTGGGCGGGTGCTCTGGCCGTGCAGAGCGGGTTGACGCTGGGCATGGTGACGTGCCCGATGCTGCGGCAGCATCCCGCACTGGTGGCCCAGGCGGCATCCACCCTGGAACAGCTGGCGCCCGGCCGGATCTGGCTGGCGCTCGGAACCGGTGAGGCGCTGAACGAGCGCGTCACCGGCCGGCCCTGGAATCCCAAGGGCGAACGACAGCAGGCACTGTACGAAGCGGCAGAGGTGATGCGGCGTCTCTGGGCCGGCGAACAGGTGGATCACCGTGGCGCCTTCGATGTGAGGCAGGCGCGTCTCTATAGCCGGCCGGCGTTACCGTTGCCGCTGCTGGGCGCGGCCGTCAGCGAGCAGACCGCGCGCTGGCTGGGCGGCTGGGCCGACGGCCTCATCACCATCAGCCAGCCGTTGCCGCAGCTGCGCCGCGTGGTGGCGGCCTTCGAGGAAGGCGGAGGCGCTGGCAAGCCGATGTACCTGCAGGCGAAGCTGTCCTATGCGCGCGCGGAACAAGCGGCGCTGGAGGGTGCAATGGAACAGTGGAGCGCCAACGTCCTGGCGCCGGAGCTGGCCGAAAACCTGGACCAGCCCGCGCAGTTCGAGGCACGTGCGCGATCGGTGGATGCCGGCACGCTGCGCCGTCACGTGCACGTCTCCGCGGATCCGCGCCGGCATCTGGGCTGGTTGCAGGACCTGCAGGGGCTGGGGTTTGACCGCATCTACCTGCACAACGTGAACCGGGAGCAGGACCGCTTCATCGACGATTTCGCGGCGCACGTGCTGCCGGGGCTGCGCACTCAGGACGCGTCGCCCGCCAGCCAGGCGTAGCCGTGCCCGCGCACCCGGCAACGGGTGCCATCGATGCGCGCGCCATGATTGACCACGGGTGGCAATGATGCCGTGTCCGCCAGGTCGATCTCGATCTCCTCCAATGCGAAGTTGATCAGCGCCAGCGCCTGCGCGGAACCGTCGTCGTAGGCGAGCACCAGCAGCGCAGGCGAGGGTGAGGGCTGCACATGCGGCCCCCGCTGCAGCACTGGATGGGCAGCCCGCTGCTGCAACAGTTCACGCACGCGCAGCAGCAGTGACCCCGGCGTGTCGCGCTGCGCCGCCACGCTGACCGAGCGGTAGCCGAATGGTCCGTCAGCAGGCGGAGCTCGCCACGCGTGGCGAGGATCGTCACAGAACCCTGCGCCGGGACCATCGTGCCAGTGCATCGGCATCCTGACCGCATTGCGCTCCGGCAGTTCCAGGCAGTCCCCCAGCCCGATCTCCTCGCCATAGCGGATGACCGGCACCTGGCCCAACGACAGCAGTGTAGCCCACGCCATGGCCTGCCAATCGACATCGCCGTCCAGCATCGGTGCCAGGCGGCGCCGGATGCCCCGCCGGTAGATGCGCATGCCCGGGTCAGGGGCGAAGCGCTGCATCACTTCCTCGCGCTCCTCCGGTTCCAACTGCTCAAGATCCAGCTCATCGTTGTTGCGCAGCCACGCGATGCGCGTACCGGGCGGCGCGTGTGGACCGTACTCGGCCATGACCCGGGCCACCTCGCTGGCATCACCGCGTGCCAGGGCAAGGAAGAAGTGATTGTTCAGGTGGAAGTCGAGCAGGTGCGACAGACGGCGTCCCTGGCAGATGAAGTCACCGTACTGACCGGCGCTGACATCGGCCTCGCCGATAAGCGGCAGGCCGGGTTGCTGCGCGTCAGCGGTGGCGCGCATGTCTTCCAGCAGCCACAGGCCATCGTCGCGGGGATCGGCCTGGCGTGCGCGTTCGACCATGTAGGGCACGGCGTCGACCCGGAAGCCTGCGACGCCGCGCCGCAGCCAGTGCGTCATCACCCGGTGCAGTTCGTCGCGGACCGGCGCGTGCGCCAGTTCCAGATCGGGTTCATGCCGGTAGAACATATGGCGGTTGAACGCACCGGCCTGGGCATCCCAGCTCCAGGTCGATGCTTCGATCGGCGGGAACATCGGCTGCAGCCCGTCGTCCGGCACCTCGTCACTCCACAGATACCACGGTCGCCAGTGCGGATCGCCCTGCTGCGCCGCGGCGAACCAGGGGTGCGCGCTGGCCGTGTGCTGCATGATCAGCTCGGCAATGATGCCGATGCCGCGCGCGTGCGCGGCATCGATCAGCCGCTGGAAGGCAGCATCGTCGCCCAGTCGAGGGTCGATGCGGTAGTGGTCGGTGACGTCATAGCCGCCGTCACGGCCGGCGTTGCGATAGAAGGGCAGCAGCCAGACATGGCTGACGCCGAGCCACTGAAGATAATCGAGCTTCTCGGTCACGCCGTCGAGCGTGCCCCAGCCGCGCCCTGTGCTGTCGCGGAACAGGTAGGGGTCGACCTGATAGATCGAATGCAGTGGGCGTACCGCCATGGACAGGTTCCTCCGGCGCGGCTGACGGTTGCCCAGCGTGGCGCCACAGGGGGCATGTGACTGTGAACCACATGCATCCGGAGCATGACGCGACCTCGACGGCGCCTGCATGACGGCGCAGGCACAGTGGTAGCTCTGCCCGCCGGCTTCAGGAGTTCTGCATGGCCCGCCGCAAGACGCTGCGCATCGCCACGTTCAACGTCAACGGTATCGGCACGCGCTTGCCCCATCTGCTTGCCTGGCTCGACAGGACATCGCCGGACGTGGTCGCATTGCAGGAGCTGAAGGCCACGGATGCTGCATTCCCGGCCGATGCGCTGGAACAGGCCGGCTACGGTGCACTGTGGCTGGGCGAAGCGCGATGGAATGGCGTGGCCCTGCTGGCAAGGGATGCGGTGCCGGTGGAAAGCCGGCGGCGGTTGCCGGGCGAACCGGCGGATGTGCAGAGCCGCTATCTGGAAGCGGCGGTGCACGGCATCGTCGTGGGTGGTCTCTACCTGCCCAACGGCAATCCCCAGCCGGGCCCCAGGTTCGACTACAAGCTGCGCTGGATGAAGCGCCTCATCAGTCACGCGCGCAGCCTCGTCGATCTCCCGCACCCTGCAGTGCTGCTGGGCGATTTCAACGTCATCCCCACCGAGGCCGATGTGTACGACCCGAAGGCATGGCGCCGCGACGCGCTGTTCCAGCCGGAGGTGCGCGAGCAGTTCGAGCATCTGCTCGCGCAGGGCTGGACCGACGCCCTGCGCAGCGTGCACGGTGACAGCACGATCTACACATTCTGGGACTACTTCCGCCAGCATGCCGAGCGCGACCGGGGACTGCGCATCGATCACCTGCTGCTGAACCCGGTCCTGGCGGCACGCGTGGTGGATGCAGGCGTGGATCGTTGGGTGCGCCTGCAGGACAAGGCCAGCGATCACGCGCCAACGTGGGTGACGGTGCGCACCTGATCCGGATCCGGCGTTGTCCGTCAGCACTGTGGTGGGGCGTCCGCTCAGCGCGTCTGCAACGATGCCTGCAGGGCGGCGGCCAGGGCAGCATCACCTGACATCAGGTCACGCCAGCGCAGGACCACACCCTTGCGCCGGCCTTTTTCCACCAGCTTCAGGCCCTGCGGATCAAGCGTCAGGGTGTAGTGCTGGCCGTCGATCTCCAGTTCACGCCGCAGTGGCCGGTCCAGCGGCGTCATCTGCGTGCTGCCGATGCAGGCCGGGGGGCGCGTGCCGAGACGTGCCGATGGCCGCGGACATGCCAGCGCCACGGAAAGGCGACGGCGCGGCTGATGCCGATCCGCGGGCCGATGACCGGGTCCGTCGGCGGAGGTGTGCCGTCGCGGGCAATGACCACACCGTGGCTGCCCGTCACCAGATCGGCGCCGTCGAAGCTCTTGTCCAGGCCGAATGCCTGGGACAGCTTGCCTGGGCCGCTGGCAAGATCGCGGTCGTGCCGTGCGGCTGGCCTGAGTTCCCGCATCCTGTCGATGCCCTGCACGGGCTCCGCTGCGCGCAGCAGGACTGCCACGCCCTCGTGTTCCTGCCCGCACACCACGTTGCTTCCCCAGTGGATGCCGTAGCTGAAGTACACGTACAGATGCCCGGCCTCCCCGAACATGCTGGCTGTCCGCGGCGTCGGTCCTCGGTAGGAGTGCGCGGCCGGGTCCTGGCTGCCGCCGTAGGCCTCGACCTCGACGATACGGGCCGCCCGTCCATCGCTGCGTATCAGCAGCGCATTCAGGAGTTCGGGGGCGACCTCCTGCGGCGGACGCTGGTAGAAACGGCGCGGCAGGAGCGTCCAGTGATCGGGCAGCCAGTCAGGCACGGCGGTAGCGGGTCGGCGAACGGGGGATCAGTCTGGCGCTGGCAGGGTGAAGCGGATGCGGACGCGGCGTCAATCCGGTGAACGCGGCGCGCGAAGCGCCGCACGCCGGGCGGCGTAGACTTCCGGCGTCTGCGGTTTGACGAACAGCGCCACCAGTTCCGGGTACTCACGCTTGACGGCGTTTTCGATGCGGGTGATGCAGGCCTCGATCTGCGGCGTATGCCGATCATCCTCGAACTCCGCGCTGAGCATGGCCACCACCTGCTCCGGGCCCATCTGCATGGTGGTCACGCCATTGGCGCGGCGCAGATCGGCATCGGTTTCGGCGACGGCCAGGATGCGCTCGGCCACCGCTGGATGGGCAGGCTCGCCCACCAGCAGACCCTTGGTCTCGCGTGCCAGCAGGAACGCAGTCACCGCCAGAACTGCGGCGATGCACAGCGAGGCCACGCCGTCCAGGACCGGCATGTCCAGCAGTTGCGCCGCGACCAGCCCGGCCAGCGCGAATCCGAGACCGAGCAGGGCTGCACTGTCCTCCAGAAGCACGGTGAACGTGGACGGGTCCTTGCTGCGTCGGAACGCCTCGAAATAGCCGAGCCTGCCCTTGGTGCGGCGGAACTCGCGCAGCGCCACCCACCACGACGCGCCTTCGAAGAGGATGGAAATGCCCAGCACGCTGTAGCTCAGCACATGGTGGGTCGCCGGTTCCGGCTGGCGGATGTGCTGGATGCCCTCGTACGCCGACACGCCCGCGCCCGCCGCAAACACCAGCAAGGCCACGATGAAGCTCCAGAAATACAGCTCGCGCCCGTAGCCGAATGGATGCACGGCGTCCGGCGCCTTGCCGGCCCTGCGCAGCCCGTACAGCAACAGCACTTCGTTCAGGGTGTCGACCAGCGAGTGCACGCCTTCACTGAGCATCGCTGAACTGCCGGAGATGCCAGCGGCGATGAATTTGGCCACGGCAATGGCGAGGTTGCCGGCCAGGGCGGCATAGATGACGAGGCGGGGACCGGTGGGGGCGGACATCGCAGGGCGGTTCAAGGAAGGTTGCCTGATCTTCCTGATGCTGCCGTCCCCGGGGCGTGCAGGGCGTCCGTCAGCGACCCTTCGGATTCAGGTAGAGCCGCGCGCCGTCGGACTCGCGAAAGCCAGACCACCGTCCGCCACCCGATGCACGGAAACGGCCGTACACCGTGTTGCTGGTGTCGGTCAGCAGCAACTGGTTACCGGAAAGCAGCCAGCGGCTGGCCGGGAAGAATCCCTCTGGACAGCCCGCCGGCACATAGGCGCTGTAGCCGCCGAACCACTCCATGCTCTTCAGTTCGATCGTGCAGGTGTTCCCGTTCTCCTCGCCCAGCGTCCAAGTGCCGAACAGGTCGCTGTCGCGCAGATCGTGGGGATGGCGGCGTTCCTGGCCCCAGCGATCGGTGTCATCGGGGACGCCGATCTCCAGATCCACGCCGGTGCTCTCGCTGTTCGATTCGGAATGCGTCCGGGAATGGGTGCTGGACTGCGAGGTCATCGAGCCGCTGCTGCCGAAGGCCGTGTCATCGCTGCGCTGGCTTTGGCTCTGGGTGGTCGAGGTCTGGATGGTCTGCGAGGTTTCGGTGCTCTGCTGGCCAAAGCCGAAGGATGCATCCTGGGCCATGACGGGAAGGGACAGGCAGCACAGCGCAGCCAGGCTGGTGCGCGGGAGAAGGGCGGGCATGGCGGGAACCTCGGAAGGGCGACCCGGAAAGCATGCGACCGGCAGGGCGGGAGACCGCGTGATGGTGCCATGCCGCCGCGCAACGGTACGCGATGGCGGGCACCGTGGCGGTGCCCGTCGCCCCGGCCCGGCCCTCAGGGCCTGGGTTTCAGCCGCGCCACGCGTCGTCGGTACTGGTAGACGTTGTCGCCCTCGATGCGGGTGGCCTCGGTGCCGCGCACCTGGCCCACCTTCTGGTCCGAGCCGCTGACGGGCGCGGCCTGCACTTCGGTTTCATGCTCGAAGGCGTGTGATTTGTCGGTATTGCGGTAGTAGCGGTACAGCGCCCAGTACAGCGCGGTCGCGCCGGCCGGACCTGCCGCCAAGAGCCAGAGGCCACTGTCGTCGCTCATGCGGTCGCCATCAGAATGAGGATTGCCACTGCTTCGATGATCGTGCCGGCCGTAAGGGCTGCCAGCAGCATCTTCCACTGCTGCACGGGCACGCTTCCCATGGTTTCGCCGGTACGCCCGTTCACCGCGATGTAGTGCAGCATGCCGCCGTTGCGGCCGGGCTGATGATAGGAGTACAGCCAGACCGGCAGGTACATGGATACCCAGCGGGTGCCATGCACGTCCAGCTGTTCCTGCTCCCAGCGGACGCCCCGGTTGTAGCCGCGCACCGACGCTTCCACCTGTGCGCGCGCGATCGACAGCAGCTGGTCCTCCAGCCGCGGGCGCAGCGTTTCGACATCGAGATTGCGCTTCTCGGACGTGAAGCCGGCCAAGTAGGACGCGTTCCATTTCACCGCGTTCTTGGTGTCGAACGGCAGAATGGTGTTGATGATGTTGTTGGTGTTGGCACTGATGTCCAGATTGCCGCGCTCGGCAGAGGATTCCAGCGGCAGATCGTCGACGGTGAAGTTCACCTGGCGCTCGATCTGGTAGACATCGGCATCGTATACGGTGCGCTTGTTCTTCTCGCTGCCCACGGTGTATCGGCGGGTCTGGATCTCGCCCTTGCCCGCCACGGCGGCGCTGACATTGCTGTCCACGATCATGTACGGCAGGTACACGCCGACCACGTTCTCGGGCGTGAACTGATCCTTGAAGGCTTTCAGGGCGAACAGACGGCGCTTGTCGACGAACTGGCGGATGCGGGCAACCGCATCGTCCTTGCTGATGTGGAACGGCAGTACCGCATCCGGCACCGCGCCATTGGCGATCTGCTCGTTGACGCCGAACACATGCCGGCACCAGTGGCAGCGCGCCGTCATCGTGCTCTCGGTGTTGACCGTGACTTCGGCACCGCAGCCGGTGCATTTGAAGCTCATCAGCGCCGACGCATCGGCATCGATGTCGCGTGCACCGCTGGCAATGATGGTGCCACGCAGCTGGTCGATGTTCTCGCCCAGACCGAACGCCTCTTCCACCCGGGCGCCATGCCATTCGTGACGGCAGTACAGGCAGACCAGGATGTCCGTGCCGAGCTTGGGCCGGATATCGGTGGCGCCGCATTTCGGGCACCGGTTCAGGCCGTCCTTCAACTCGGTGGCGGAGGTGTCAATGGCCAGCGGGTCCGGGGCGTCCACTTCGTCGCGGATCGCCTGCGGCAGCTGCAAGGTGTCCAGCGGGAAGCTGCCGGGTGGGGGAGGGACGTCCCGCGGAGAGCCCGGACCGTCCAACACCGCCTCCGGCAACGGCGGCGGTGTCACAGGGCCGGAAGCGGGCAGCGGAGGCGGTCCGTTGCGTGGATCTGACATGTGCGGTTCGCGTCCTGCGGGTTACAGGCCCAGCGCCTTTGCCTTCAACGCATCATAGTCATCCTGGGTGATCAGGCCCAGGTCCAGCATCTCCTTGGCCTTTTTCAGCTTGGCCACCGGGTCATCCGCAGCCGGGGTGGCCGGCTGCTGCATGCCGCCGACACCGAACATGCCCGATGCCATGCCGACCCCCACCAGGCCTGCCGCGCCGCCGTTCTCGCCGGCGGACTGGATGCCCTGGGCGACACTGGCCTGCAGGTTGGAGTTGCCGCGCGATCCGGCCAGCGCGTCGGCGCGCTGCACAGTCTTGAGCAGTTCACGGGTAGTGGCGTCGTATTCGATGGAGACGATCGCCGTCTTGACGATGGCCAGGCCGCGATCGCTCTGCCACTGGTAGGCCTGCTCGACGGCGGCCGACAGGCTCTGCGCGAAGCCGATCGAATCCTGCTGCAGCCGGGTGATGCGGTTGCCCTTGCCCGGATCGTTGGTGTACAGGCTGAAGGCCGGCGCCAGCGAGCCCACCACCTCATTGAACAGCTGGGTGGCGGCAGCGTTGTCCAGGTCGGTGAAGTCGAACACCTTGCCCGGCTGCAGGTAGGCTGCGGGTACGAAGTTCTTCACGAACAGGATCGGATCAACGATCTTCAACGTGTACGAACCGCGGGTGACCGCGCCGACCTGGGTGTTGAGGAAACCGTCATCCCAGTAGATCTCCGACTGGGTGCCGAAACGGTTGTCCGGCAGTTCCTTCAGCGAGACGAAGAAGGCGGCCTGCTGGCTTCCCGGCTGGCCACCGAACTTGAAGCGCTCCCAGCTCTGCTTGATGAAGGTGCTGACCAGGCCATCGCCGGCGAAGAGGGACTGCGAGTTCAGGTCGTCAGAGCGCCATTCGTATCCGCCCGGTTCGGCGACGAAGGCGGTGATCGCACCGTCCTGGAACAGCAGCAGGCCGTAGCCCTCGGGCACGACGATCTTCGAGCCGTTGCTGATGATGTTGGACGACCCGTGGGTATTGGAGCCGCGCCCGGCATTGGTGCCCTGCGGGACCGCAGCGAACAGGGCTGCGGTGGCCGGTAGGCCGGTGGGCACGGTGTAGAAGTCCTTCCACTGGTCGGCCAGCACACCACCGACCGCACCCTTCACCGCCTGTACCAGACCCATGGCCAACTCCCTGTTGTTGCGTGGACAGGCACCATGCCTGTCGAGCCCGCCTGAATATAGCAGCGGGCGGGGGCGGGCGTGGCATCCCTTGCTGAATCAGGCGGCGGGCGGTCCTCGCAGCGCCTGCAGCACGGCCGCCATGTCCAGCCCGCCCAGGCCGAGCCGTTGGGCGCGAGCGAAGAGAGCATCGCTGGCCTCGATCAGCGGTGCCGTGATGCCGGCGTCGCGCGCCGCCGCAGCCACCAGCTGGCTGTTCTTCAGCACGTCGGTGATCGACGCCTGCACCGCATAGTCGCCGCGCACCATCTTGTCGAGCTTGATCCGCGAAACGTCACTGGCCATCGGGCCGGCATCGAGCACCTGCGCGAAGCGCCCCAGCGGAATGCCGTGCGCCTCCGCGAAATGCACGGCCTCGGCCAGGCCGGTCACCAGCGTGATCAGGTACAGGTTCACGGCGAGCTTCATGCGCAATGCCGCGGGAACATTGCCGCAGGGAACGCATTGCCTGCCCAGCGGCGCCACCAGCGCGGAGGCCTGTGTGACGTCCTCGTCTTCACCTGCCAGCAGGATGACCAGCTGCGCGGCTTCGGCCTGCACCCGCGAGCCGGACACCGGGGCTTCCACATAGCGCCCGCCGGCTGCGCGCACCTGTTGTGCCAATGCCTGCGAATAGGACGCGGAGCTGGTCCCCATGTTGATCAGCAGGCGACCGGCAGCACGCGCTGCGAATTCGGGGCTGTCGCCTGCCAGCACGCTGTCGATCGCCGCGTCGTTGGCGAGCATGAGGATGATCGTGCCGCAGGCAGCGAACACGTCTTCAACGCCATCGGCCACTTCGACACCGGCGGCGACCGCCTCGGCGTCGTTGCGGCCCGAGCGCGACCATCCCAGTACCTGGCTTCCCGTCCGCGCCAGGTGCGACGCCATCGGCGTTCCCATCACTCCGAGCCCGATGAATCCGACAGGCATGACTGCTTCCGCTGGGGACAAGGCGCCCATCATGCCGCAGGGCGCCGGCGACCGGCAGGGATTGACCGCACGCAGTCGGGGACGCAGGCTGGGCCGGCTCATGGCCGCCCGACACCCATCGCCCCTGTCCGCATCCCCGCACGCCATTGAAGGGGTGGCGTGCGCGGAGGATGCGTGGCCCTGCCTCGTGCATGCGGGGAGGCCATGAACCAGAGCCCGGAACTGCTGCGCCGGTTGCTGCGTGCCCGCGACTGCATGGACCGCGCCAGCCACGAACCGTGGCCGGTCGCCCGTCTGGCCGAGGTCAGCGCAGTGTCCGTGGCGCACTTCGCACGCTCCTTCAAGCAGGCGTTTGGCATACCGCCCCATCGCTACCTGCTCAGCCGGCGCATCGAGCGGGCGGTTGCCCTGCTGCGCGAGACCGAACTGCCCATCACCGAGATCGCGCTGGCGACCGGCTGGGTCAGCCTGGGCACCTTTGGCCGCATCTTCCGTGACATCACCGGCGCCAGCCCGGGTGCCATCCGCGAGCGCGAGCAAACGAAGGGGGCAGCGCAGGGTCTGGTGCCGGAGTGCCACGCCCGCGCGGCGCGACGCCCTGACCTGAAGACCGCAGTTCTGGAGAAGCGGCGTCGCGACAGCGCTGCTAACGTCGCCCCTGACTGAGGGAGGTTCCATGACGAACAGCGTGAATGTGGTCGGCCTGTACGTGCGCGACCAGGATGAAGCACTCGACTTCTACGTCGGCAAGCTAGGCTTCGAGGTGCACACCGATGTGCGCAACGGTGACTACCGCTGGCTGACGGTCCGCAGCCCCGGGCAGGACGGCGTCCAGCTTGGCCTGTTCCGGCCCGGCCCACCGGTCCACGACGCCGCCACCACGGCGAGCCTGCAGCAGCTGCTGGCCAAGGGGGCGATGCCGCCCCTGGTGCTCGCGGTGGACGATTGCAGGGCCACCTACGAAGCTTGGCGACAGCGCGGGGTCGAGTTCAGCCAGGAACCGGTCGAGCGCTACGGCGCGGTCGATGCCGGATTCCGTGATCCTTCCGGCAATGGCTGGAAGATGATCGAGGCCCGGTCCGATGCGAGGCGGCGGCCATGAGCCGCGGGCGCGGGGCCGGCCCCACGCTGCATCCGGTTGACCGGATCACGCCACGGCGCCGGCCGCGTGGGCGGCCAGCAGGGCCGGCAGCTCATCCATGCGCGCGAACACCCGATGGACACCTGCGGCGCGCAGTGCCTCCGGGGTGCTGTGGTGCGGCCCGCCCTCGCTGAAGCCGAACACGGTGGCACCCGCGGCCACGCCGGCCGCAGCGCCGGTCACGGTGTCCTCGATCACCGCACAGCGTTGCGGCTCGACGCCCAGCGAAGCGGCAGCGGCCAGGTAGACATCCGGATGTGGCTTGCTGCGCGGCATGTCCTGGCCGCTGAAGACATGGCCCTCGAAGGCGTCGAACATCCCGACCTTGCGCAGTTGCAGTTCCACCTTGTGCAGGTCCGCGCCGGACGCGCAGGCGATGCGGCCGCCGGTGGCGGCGTGGATGGCCCGCACGGCTTCAGGGGCACCTTCGATGGCGGTCAGGTCCCGCTCCAGGGCACGATTGCGCTGCTGGCGGAACTCCTCCAGCCATTCGGCGGTGAAGGGTTTTCCCGTGCGCTCCTCGATCAGGCCGGCCAATCCGGCAACGGACTTGCCGAGAAAGACCTCGCCTGCCTGGGCGGGGGTCAGCAGCCAGCCGCGCGCACTCAGCATCTCGGAGAGCACGCGGGCCACCAGCGGCTCGGAATCCACCAGTACGCCATCGCAGTCGAACAGCACCGCATCGAATGGGTAGGGGGACATCGACAACTCCTGCCAGTGAAAAGCCCATCATTATCGCCGGTTCGCGCAGCGCCGGGTTGCCGGGCTGCGCATGGGATGCCGAGGGCGCGCCGACTACAGGCCCGGCTCCCGTCCCATGCGATGCGCCAACGCGAAGATCGCATCGGCCCCGGCCTGGGCAGCGTCCCTGTCTTCCGGCTGCAGGTCGCTGGTGAACAGGTCCTCGACCGACTCCGGCCCGCACATGCCCGACTGGCCGCACAGGCGGTTGAGCAGCGGAGAGTCGATTCCGCAGGGGATGCCGAGCCGGCATCCGGCGAGCATCCAGGCCGCTGTGGCGACCTCACTGCCGGCGGGAACGCCCTGCAGCTGCTCGCGCCTGCCGGCCGCCGTCGAACCCATCAGGTTGGAAAGAGCCACGTACGCCTCGCCATCCTCCTGCAGGAGGACGGCTTCAATCAGTGTCCTGTGATCGGCCAGGGACAGATCAGAACGTGCATGCAGGATCTGCTCTTCTATCTGCGCCACCAGACTGCCCTGCCGGGCGGCCAGGCTTCGGTAGTGCCGGACGTTCCTGATGCTCTCGAGAATGCGCAGCGACACCCCGGCACAGCGCCTCTGCAACCAGGCATGGCTGCGTATCAGGGCCGCACGGCGCGCAGTCGGGATGTCGCTCGTCGCGAGTGCCGTAGGGTCGATGGACATCATGCACTCGTCGTAGATCCGGCTCAGGGCCAGGCTGGCGTCGGCGTCGCCGCTGCGCGAGCGCTGCTCCAGGTCGGCGATGAGCAGATCCAGGCGGGCCGCCTCGCGGTAGCGCGCCATGGGTGAAAGCACGGGCTTGGCCTGTCCGGTACCCGCGGCGGCTGCCGACGCCGGCGCACCGTGCAGCGCAGCCTCGGCTCCGGTAGTGGCCGTGGGTGATTGCGTGCTGTCCGCAGACCGCCGCGAGGCGACGACAAGCGTCATCGCCAGGAGGACCAGCAGGGCGGCCACGCATGCGGCCATCCGGAACGGGAACTTCGCCATTGACCTCTTCTCGGCAATTGAATCTGCCGGCACCGGCCGGGAGCTGTCTGTGTGCCTGCATCGGCACGCTCGAGCCTAGCACGCCGCATTCATGTTCAGGCCTGGCGACAGGGGCGTTCCCGCCATGTTGCGTCGCAAGGTGTCTCCCACCATTCGCACTGGTACGGTCCGGCTCGTCGCACTGCAGCGACGGGGAGAAACGACGATGCGCAAGATGCTGCTGCTGTTGATCCTGTTGACCGGCCTGTCACCTGCCGCCTGGGCGGTGACCGTCACCACCACCCATCAGACGATACCCAGCTGGGACGGAACACCGCTCGGGGTATTCGTCATCCAGCCGCAGGGGCAGGGCGAGGGACGCCTTCCGCTGCTGGTCATGCCCAGCAGTTGGGCCGTTCCCAGCGTGGAATATGTCGGCGTCGCGCAGGCGTTGGCCCAGCGTGGCTATATCGTGCTCAGCTACAGTTCGCGCGGATTCTGGGAGTCGGGTGGGGCGATCGACATCGCCGGACCCGCCACCGTGGAGGATGTCAGCGCGCTGATCGACTGGGCGCTGGACAACACCCGGGCCGATCCCGCCCGCATCGGTGTGTCCGGCATCTCCTACGGCGCCGGCACCAGTCTGCTGGCGGCGGCGCGTGATCCGCGCATCAAGGCGGTGGCCGCACTGAGCGGCTGGGCCGACCTGCAGGCGGCGCTGTACAGCAACAACACGCCCAGCGCGCAGGGCATTGCCCTGCTGGTGGCCGCCGGCCTGGCCACCGGCCGTCCCGGTGAGGAGCTGGCCACGATCAACCGCAGGGTGGTGACCGGCAACTTCCAGGGCGCGGTCGAATCGCTGCTGCCGGTTGCGGCACTGCGCAGCCCATCGGCCAGCGTGGCGGAGATCAACGCCAACCGCCCCGCCATCTTCCTGGCCAATGCCTTCAACGACAGCCTGTTCCCGCCCGGCCAGCTGGTGGACTTCTTCAATGCGTTGACTGGCCCCAAGCAGCTGCAGCTGCGTCATGGCGATCATGCCCTCAACGAGGCGCTGGGTGCGCTGGGAGTGCCGAATGAGGTCTACGCCTCGGTGGGGGACTGGTTCGATCACTACCTCAAGGGCGTGGCGAACGGCATCGACCGTGCCCCGGCCGTGCAGCTGAAGTCGCAGAAGGGCAGCTGGAACACCTATGCAGACTGGCAGGCGACCCGTGCCGGGGCGACCCAGTACGCGCTGACCGCGCCGGGCGGACTGCTGCTTCCCACGGGCGGCCTGGTCGAGAACGGGCGCAGCAGCGGCTGGAGCTACCGCATCGGCAGTGGCCTGCCGACCGCTGCCAACTCCGGTGTCGCGATGGTGTCCGGCTCCCTGCAGATGATCAACGTTGCGCCTGGCGCCTACGTGCCCTTCATCGGCCGCAATGCCGCCGGCGTCTGGCAGAGCCCGGTCTACTGGAGCGCCCGTCGCCTGGACGGCATGCCGGAAGTGCGCGTCACCGTCACCCCAAGCCGGGCCGATACCACGCTCTATGCGTATCTGTTCGTCGAGGACGTCCTCGGCAACGGGCAGCTGATCAGCCACAAGCCGTACACCCTGCACAGCGCGACCCCAGGGCAGGCCAGCACGCTCGATCTGCGTCTTGAAGCGAGCAGCTGGAACATCCCGGCCGGAAGCCGGCTGACCCTGGTGATCGACACCGTGGACCTGCGCTATGCCGGCGTCAGCCAGCTGGGCGGAACGGTCACCTTCAGTTCCCCGGCCAACGCACCTTCAGTCCTGCGGGTGCCCTTGCACTGAGGCGATGCCGCGTTCCTCGACGGGGACGCGGCCGCGTGCGGCGGAGGAAGCGCACGGCGCCGCTGCCAGCGGCGCCTGCTGCATCCGCGTGCCATGCGCCGCATACCATCGCAGGTCTTCGATGAGGCGGGCGATGTCGCTGGCCGACGCCGGGTCTGCCGTGCGTTGGCGCAGTGCCGGCATCAGGGCCCGCGCGATGGCTTCGATGCCACGCTCGCCAGCGATGGCCGCGCTGCCGCAGATGCGGTGGGCCATGTCGCCTGCCTTGCCCCAGACGCCCGCCTCGACCGCGACCTGGAGAGCCTGCAGGTCGCTGTCATACGATTCCCAGAAGATCTCCAGCATTCCGCGTGCGATCTCGTCCCCCGGTCCGCGGCCCAGCCAGGCCCTGAACTGGAAGGTGGAGAGAGGTTTGGTCACGACGTGATCGAACCCCGCCTCGGCGCACTCCTTCGCATGTTCAACGCCCTCCATCGCTGAGATCGCCAGGATGCTGGCACGTCCTTGCTGCCGCGAGTGCTCAATCGCGCGGATCCGCCGGCACAGTGCGTAGCCATCCATGTCGGGCAGGTTGCAGTCCAGCAGGATCGAGCCGAACTGAGGAGCCGTCCGGATCACGCGCAGGGCATGCGCAGCATCCGTCGCCAAGGTCACCGACAGCCCCATCGCCTCGATCTGCGCCTTGAACATCCGTGCACTGTAGATATGGTCCTCCACGATCAGTACCGATGGATTCCCGTGCGTGGCGGTCGCCTGCTGTTGGAGTGCGAGCGTGGGAGCGGAAGGTTCGCAGGCTCGCGCGTGACGTGCGGGAAGCACGACGTGGAAGCGACTGCCTTTTCCGGGGCTGCTCTCCACCTGGATGGAACCCCCCAGCCGCTGCGTGATGCGCGAGCAGATGGACAGGCCCAGGCCAGCACCGCCCAGGGCGCGTCCCTGCTGGCTCTGCCAGTAGTCGGAGAACAATGCGTCGCGCTCCTCGGCACTCATGCCGATACCGCTGTCGATGACCTCGATGTTCAGCGTGCAGTGCCCGGACGTGCCGGCCTCCACCCACAGGCGTACACGTACGTCACCGTTGCGTGTGAACTTGATCGCGTTGGACAACAGGTTGACGACCACCTGCCGCACCACGATGGGATCGATCCACAGATCGCCCGGCTCGCCACAGGGCAGTTCCACATGGCAGGTTACGTTGCGCTCGCGCGCCTGCGGGCGGAACGCGCGCACCGACTCCTCGAGCAGGGGGCGCAGCGCGACGCGCGTTGGCTCCGCTGCGCGGCTGCCTCCTTCAAATCGCGAGTACTCCAATGCGTTGTTCAGCAGAAGACTGAGGCTGGAGGCACTGGCCAGGGCTGCATCGAGGGCCTCTTCCTGCTCCGGAAGCACGGGTCCCTTGCCGAGCAGGTCGGTTGCCGAAAGCAGCGCATTGGCCGAATTGCGGATTTCATGGCTGACCACGGCCAGCATCCTTGCCTTCTCCTGCGCGGCGCGTTTGGCCAGATCCCGTGATCGCTTCATCTGGTAGGCCGCGAACGCCAGCGCCAGCAGGACGAGGGCGGCGGAAATCGCTTCCGTCCGGTAGTACCGCAGGATTGCGCCGATCGAGGGCGGCGTGCGGTACACCGTTTCCAGCCAGCCATCGATCACATCCCGGTGATGGGCGACCGAAAGCGCGCGGAGTCCGCTGTCGATGGTGTCCAGCAGCGCCTTGTCCTCGCGCCTGACCACCGCACGCACCACGATCGGCAGTTCCGCGACCGCACCGGACGCGACCAGGGTATGCTGGAAGTATCGGCGGATCACCGGGTTGTACAGCGCATCGGTTCCCAGCGCCGCATCCGCCGTTCCCGACTCGACCGCACCGAGGATCTGCGGCACTCCCGTGAACTCCAGCACCTTGATATCCGGATGATGGCGCCGGATCCAGTCGACGTACTGGCTGCCCTCGCGTACGGCGACCACGTGGCCGGCCAGCGCGCCAAGCGTAGCGAAACCGGGCCCCGCCGCGCGCGAGAACAGCAGTGTCCTGCCCTCGAAGTAGGGTGGCGACACCAGGAAGCGGTCATCCTGCGGAAGATCCAGGTCCATGACCGAAGGCACCAGATCCACCTTGCCCGACTGAAGCTGACGGTAGGCCTCCGTGGGCGATCCGGTGGGTACGAACTGGAAGCGGACGCCCGCGAGCCCGGCGATGTGCATCATGTAGCGATAGGCGGAAGCACCTTTCCCGGTGGCGAAGCCAACCGCACGCCCTCCGTCCAACTGCGGATCGGCGGCCACACGGATGATGCGCGCCTGCGTGACGTCGTCGTTGCGGGAGGAGTGATGGACTCGCGTGGCAAGCGCGCAGAGCAGAAGCGCGGCTGCAGCCAGCAGCCAGGCCATTCCTGTTGATCGTTTCATCGGCCTTCCAGAGGCGGGCAAAGCACGTGAGCGGATCTCACGGGACGTTGTGCTGAAGAAGCCGTGGCGACGCGGTGCTGTCACCCCGCGGTGCTCCTCCATTTCGGTGCTGGAAGGCTAGCAAAGAGTGCCCGATGCGTCTTTGCAACTAATTGTATTGGAGAACCTGAACGAGCCGTACATCATTCCTGCCCCGGCCCGCTGCCGCCTTCCCACTACACGAGGTGCCAACGCGACCCTGGGCGCGCCCGTCGGCAGACGCGCTCATTCCAGTCCCAACTCCGATGCGAACCTGAAAAGTTCGGCATTGCTGCTCACGCCGAGCTTGCGCATTGCCGCACGCTTCTGGGTGCTGACCGTCTGCTTGGTGACCGCCAGCTCAAGCGCAATCTCATTCACGCCCTTGCCCGCCAGGAGCAGATGTACCACCTGTGCTTCGCGAGGCGAGAGCAGTTCGCCGGCGGAATTGAATCCGTTCACATCGCGGCTGGCCAGGATGGCGGGTGAGAAATACCGGCGTCCCTGCGATGCGGCCAGCAACGCTCTGACGACATGCCGCAGGTCATCCGACTTGCTGACCACCGCGGCCACCCCGCGCGTGAGCAGAACCTGGATGATCGGCCACTGGTCCAGCGCGGTGAGAACCACGATGCGCAGTGCCGGGTACCTGCTGCACAACGTATCCACCAACGCCAGGCCATCGCAGCCGTCGCCAGCGGGCATGGAGTAGTCGACGACGGCAACATCGGCAGGCTGGACAGCGAGGAGGTCCAGCAGTTCGACGCCGTTTGCAACGCTGGCCAGGCATTGGAATCCTGCCTGCTCATCGACGATCGCCTCAACCGCAAAGCGTGTAATCGGATGATCGTCGGCAATGACAACATCCTCGACTCGGTCTTTCATAGTGTTTTCCTTCGCATTGCGATTTCGCGAACAGGAAACTTCACGGCCAACCTGACAAGCGTCAACAGAAGGAGGCGCGAAACATGCCTGTCGAATTCATCATCGCCGATGATCACCCCGTGGTCACCATCGGCGTTGCCCGGCTCATCGCCGCACACCCGGACCTGTCCCTGCGGGGGTGTGCCAGGAATTCGAGCGAGCTCGTCAACCTGCTGGCCACCACCAGCGTGCAGGTCGCGGTGATCGACTACTCGATGCCGGGTGGCGAGTACGGAGACGGTCTGTCATTGATCCGCTTCCTCCTGCGACGCTTTCCTCGCACGGCGCTCGTCCTGCTCACCGGGAACGACAGCAGCCACATCATCGAGCATGCGCAGCGGGCCGGCGTGAAATGCATCGTTGCCAAGTCCGATCCGCTGGAGTACCTGCCACCGGCCATTCTCGCCGCGGCGGTCGGCAGGAACCACCTGTCGCCGCGGATGCTCGAACTCGCTTCGCTGCATGAGCAGTTGCCGGGCGTGGTGCTGTCCGGGCGCGAGCTGGAGGTCCTGCGCCTTCTGGTCGAAGGTTACAGCCAGCGCGAGGTGGCCCGCCAGTTGTGCCGCAGCGTACAGACCATCAGTGCACAGAAGCGCTCGGCGATGAAGAAGCTCGGCCTCAACAGCACCATCGATGTCCATCGCTATGCTGCTGCCAATGGCTGGGTGACCTGTGCCGATGGCGGATAGGCCTGCGGCATTTGCAAACTAGTTCGATTGTGGAAGTGAACTGCCATCCATACAGTGACTGCAACTTAACTCGTAGTCCGGGGGAGCGGAATGACCATTGAACTGGATGCCTGCGTAGCCGGAGTGCTTGCACGGTTCGCTGCACTGGATGTCGAGCAGCAGCGGTGGTTCCTTGATTCGTTGAACGGCTACATGTACGCGTCCGCGCCGCAGCGGAGGCAGCTGCGCAGCACGTGGGAGAACCATCGTCACGACGAGGTGGGCGGTCGCAGCGCCGTGCCGCGGCAGGCCTAGGCGGCCACGCGTGTGGAGTGGGGCGCCCGCACACATCATCGCTGTTCCGTGACGCCCACGATCTGCACCGATTCCCGATACAGTGCAGCAACGCCGGACCTCGCCGCGCTTGCCTGCTCCAGTAGTGTCTCTTCCACGGGCAGAAGCCCGGAGCGACATGCCTGCACCACGTCCTTGCACTCCATCATCATCCACTTCGTCTGACTGTCGTCCATCACGATTCTCGACAGCACGCGCGAGGCTTTGCGCAATGCGATCTCCCGCGATGTCGCATGGGCACAGACGTAGGCGTAGAGCGGGGGCGCGAGGCCATGGCGATCACGCCGCAGGTCGAACTTCATCAGAAAGCACACACGCATCCGAACACCGCATCTTCGGCCGGGTCAAACGGCGCGCCATCGCGCCGACAGTGCAGCTCCAGCGGGTTTCGCTGCAGTGCAATATGGCAACAGTGCAATCAAGTCCGCGTTCTTTCCATAGAACTTTTATCAATCATTCGTTGCCGAGCTGGCCGGACAGGGCGATCCGCGCTGAACTTCGGAGTTGTTCGATTGAGTGCTCCAGCCGGCGGACATAGCATGGACGGCGCGCCGGCGCAGGAAGCGGCGAGGGGGCTGTTACCTACATGGACCATGTCGAGGGGGTCAAGACGATGTTCGCAGCGGGAGCCGGAGTACTGTCGGATCTGCGTCACTGCCTGTGCCGGGACTCCGCAACGATGCCCCATGATGAAGGTGCCATCCTGGGGCCGTCATCTGCATCGGAAGAGGCAGGCGTGCGCAGCCACATTGCCTTCCTGTGCCGATTCCCCGATCGCGATGTGCCGGTGATCACCAGCCGGTTCATGGGCCGGTCACTGACGGTAAGCATCGGGCTGGAGCCCCGTGGCGTCGGTCACGCAGGAAGGCAGGCCACCGGGGCAGAGCAGCGTGCGCTGCGCAGCGCGTGCGGCCGCGGTCGCATCCATACCGTTGCCATATCCACACGCACCGCCGCTCCGATCACCCTGCACGGCATGTTCCGTTCGGTGCCCGATGGCGAAGGCGTGATGATCCTGTGCGCCGACGATGCGGTCCGCCAGCATGTGATCGCTCTGATGGGCCTGTCGAACCACTGTTCCAATTGCGGCGCGACCCGCTGATTCCCTGTTAAAGCGTGCGCAGTACACGAAGCTGAGCCGTTCATCCGCGCGGCCCGGGATTTCGAATTATTCGGAATAGTTGCATACCCAGGCAGAGTATCCGTCCCTATCGTAGCGCCCTTCGATGAAGAGGGTGTCGGCAACGCCGCACCCCGACCTCAAGGAAGCTCCGATGAAACGCCTCATTCTGCTGGGCGCAGCACTGCTGTTGCCCACGTTCGCCAGCGCCGAAATGCCGTCGATCCACGTCGGCGCCATGTACGAGTACCTGTTGCCCGACCAGGGCGCATTGCTGAAGCGCGTCCGCAACAGCGGTGACGCCACGGCATTCGTGCGTGTGCAGGTCACCGAGGTGCGCTACACGGAGGACAACACGCCTTACGAGGTCGATGTGGAGCCGGGTGTGTATGGCGGTGGTGGCAATGCCCTGATTGCCAGCCCTTCGCGCCTCATCGTTCCGCGTCAAGGGCAGCAGGCCACGCGGCTGCTCTTCCACGGCAATCGTGACAAGGAGCGCTATTACCGTGTCCGCTTCGTGCCTGTGCTGCCGAAGAAGGAGGACGAGTTCGCACTGACCGAGGCGCAGTCCGAGGACTATCGCCGTTCCATCGCGGCCGGCGTCAACGTGCTCACCGGCTATGGCGTCTTCGTCATCGTGCATCCGGAAGCGCCGTTGTCTGATCTGCGCACTGATCGACAGGCCGACCGCACCGTGGTGCACAACGCGGGCAACAGCACCGTGGTGCTCGACAACGTGCGCCAGTGCAGCACCGGCACCCAGCCCGGGCAATGCGGAGCGTCGCGCAGGGTGCATCTGTTGCCCGGACGCAGCGAGGCATTCGCACATCTGCCTGGCCAAGACCATCGCTTTGAAATCGTCGAGGGGAAATCCCGCAAATCCGTCCTGCTCGACTAGCAGCTTCCTCTGAAGCTGCGTCCACCGCCGCACACGTCGGCATTTTCCAACCCTGGAGCAATTGCAATGAACCTGAAGTCCATCACCATGGCCGCCCTGGCCACCCTGACCCTGTCGCCGGCCGTCGCCTTCGCCGATCCGGAGCAGTTCCCGCTGCAGATCAACGTCACGGCCACCGTGCCGTCGCCGACCGGCCTGCAGATTTCCCCCGTGGGTGACTGGGCCGGCGAAACCCAGGACCTGCCGTGGAACATGACCACGCAGCGTCTGGAGCCGGTGCAGAAGCAGATCGACATGAAGAGCGGCCTGGGTGCGATCACTGCGCACCTTGCCTACGACGCCAAGCTGGCGGCAGACGCCGGTGAAATGCCGATGACGGTTTCCGTGGCCGGCAAGACCCTGGACGTGGGCCCGGCCGCCGCCGTTGAAGTCGCGACTGAAGTCGAGGCTGCGGCTGGCAAGCGTGCCCTCGTGTCCATCGCAGCGGCGCCGGCCGGCGGCGACTACCTGCAGGGCAACTACAGCGGCACCGTTTCGATGATGTTCGAAAGCCGTTCGCCGTAAGCACAGTCCTGTGCAGACGGGGCGCGCCCCC
>NZ_JASGBV010000070.1:0-15873 GCF_030053245.1 Stenotrophomonas sp. RS-48 | reverse complement strand
AGTGCTGCGACAGCCCGAAACCGATCACGCACAGCCCGAAGCCCGCGACCGCAGACAACAGCACCCGGCCGGCGTTGCGGTGCAGGGGGTGCCGGGCAAGCCACAGGCCCACGCCGATCGAGCCCAGAGCGGGCGCAGCGCGCAGGATGCCCAGCCCTTCGGGTCCATGGTGCAGGATCTCATGCAGGAAGGCGGGCAGCATTGCCACCACACCGCCCAGCAGCACCGAGAACATGTCCAGCGCCATCGCGCCGACCATGATGCGGTTGCCGACCACGAAGCGCGCACCTTCGGCGATGCTCTGGAAGATCGGTGCTGCGGGGCCGCTGTGCACCGGTTCCTCCACCTTCAGCGTGGCCAGGCAGGCCACTGCCACCAGCGCGAAGGCCGTCGCCACGCCATAGGACAGCCCCTTGCCTCCCAGGCCGACCAGTACGCCGCCCAGCGCCGGACCCACCACCATGCCGGCCTGGAACACCACGGCGCCCAGTCCCGCACCGCGCGCGAACTGCTCGCGCGCCAGCACGCGGGCGAACAATGCATTGTAGATCGGCGAAAGAAAGGCACGGACCATGCCGGTCAGTGCGATCGCCGCATAGATCGGCCATACGCCGTGGAACGGCAGCCAGCCCATGGCGACGCTGGTCAGTACCAGTGCGGTGGCGATCAGGCCGGAGCAGGCGACCATTCCCAGCTTGCGCCGCGGTAGATGGTCGACCAGATAGCCGGCGAACGGGGCCACGCAGAAGAACGGCAGCACTTCGGCCAGACCGATCAGGCCCAGCGAGAACGGATTGCGGGTAACTTCGTAGATGTGCCAGCCGACGGTGACGGCCACCACCTGGTAGGACAACATGGCGAAGATGCGGTAGGCCAGCAGCTTGGCGAAGCCCGGCCGGGCCAGCAGGCCCAGCGCCGTGTCTTCGGCCGGGGCGGTCCCGCTCACGGGTGTCCGCGCTGCAGCTGGGCCTGCGCCGTCTCGCGGATGAAGGCCAGCATCGCTGCGACGCCGTTGCTGCGGGTCGGCGAAAGATGGCGGGCCAGGCCGATGTCCTGGATGTAGCTCGGCTGCGTGTCCAGGATTTCCTGTGCCGAGCGCCCGGAATAGACACGCAGGGCCAGGAAGATCAGGCCGGAGACGATCGCCGAATCACTGATGGCGTGGAAGCGCAGCGACTGCGCATTGCCTTCCGGAACGATCCAGACCATCGACTGGCAGCCGAGCAGGCGGTGTTCTTCGGTCTTCCACTCTTCGGGGAAGGCCGGCAGCTTGCGGCCGAGGTCGATCAGGTACTGGTAGCGCTCGGACCAGTCGCCGAAGAAGCCGAATTCCTCGGCGATGGCGGCCTGGGCCTCGGCGGTGGTGGGTTCAAGCGGGAACGGGGAGTCGATCACTGCAATCTCTTCGGTGGGGGCGTGGCGGGCGCGGATCAGCCGCGCTTGCGCGACCAGCGCACGCCCTGCGGGGTGTCTTCCAGCACGATGCCTTCGGCGGCCAGCTGGTCGCGGATGGCGTCGGAGCGGGCGAAGTCACGCGCCTTCTTGGCGGCGGCGCGTTCATCGATGAGGCCCTGGATGCGCGCATCCTCGCCATCATCGTGGGCAACGGTGCCGAACCACTGCGCCGGGTCGGCCTGCAGCAGGCCCAGCGCCAGACCCGCACCGAGCAGCTCGCCTTTCAGGCGCGCCTGTTCGGCCGGCTCGATGGCGCGGCGTGCTTCGGCGGCGATGCGCGCCAGTTCGGCCAGTGCCTGCGGCGTGTTGAGGTCGTCATCCAGGGTTGCCTCGATCGTGGCCGGGATCACCGCCACGGCCGGAACCGCGGCGAGCTCGCGCAGGGTGCCGTAGAGGCGGTCCAGCGTGCGCACCGACTGTTCGATCAGCGCGTCGGACCAGTCCAGCGGCTGCCGGTAGTGGGCCGACAGCAGGGCCAGGCGCAGCGCTTCCGGCGGGTGCTGGCGCACCAGGTCGTGCACGCGTTCGATGTTGCCCAGCGACTTGCTCATCTTGGCACCGCCGAAATTGAGCATGCCGTTGTGCAGCCAGAAGCGGGCGAAGATCTTTCCGCCATGGGCGCATTCGCTCTGCGCGATTTCGTTCTCGTGGTGCGGGAACTGCAGGTCGACACCACCGGCATGGATGTCGATGGTCTCGCCCAGATGGGCGGCAGCCATCGCCGAGCATTCGATGTGCCAGCCGGGGCGGCCACGGCCCCACGGCGACGCCCAGCCCGGCAGGTCGTCGGTGGACGGCTTCCACAGCACGAAATCGCCTGGATCGCGCTTGTACGGCGCGACATCGACGCGGGCGCCGGCCAGCATTTCTTCCGGGTCGCGGCGGGAGAGCTTGCCGTAGCCATCGAAGCTGGCAACGGCGAACAGCACGTGGCCCTCGGCGGCATAGGCATGACCGTTGGCGATGAGCTGCTCGATCATGGTGATGATCTGCGGCATGTGCGCGGTCACTTCCGGTTCGATGTCCGGCGGCACCACGCCCAGCGCGGCCATGTCCTCGCGGTAGGCGGCGGCGAAACGGTCGGTGATGGTGCTGATCGGCACCCCCTGTTCGCGCGCGGCCGTGTTGATCTTGTCATCCACGTCGGTGATGTTGCGGGCGTAGCGCAGGGCGCCGAAACGCCGCCGCAGCAGGTCGGCCAGCACGCCGAACACCACCGGCCCACGGGCATTGCCGATGTGCACGTAGTTGTAGACCGTCGGGCCGCACACATACAGGGTCGGACAGGCCGGGTCGAGCGGAATGAACGGTTCGAGCTGGCGTGTCAGGTTGTTGTGCAGGCGCAGGGTCATGGGGGTGTGGCTGGGGGACAAGCCTGCGATTTTAGAACGTGTCGGCCCCCTTTGGGGCGACCGCCTGCCACCGGTGGACCCGGGGGCCACCCAGGTGGGGTGGGCAGGAGCGGCGCGGACGGGTAATGTTCAGCCCCTTGCGCTCGTCACTGCCTACACTATTGCCGTGTCCTTGCTCCCGTCGCCAATGAAATCCACCGCGTTGCTGACCCTGGCCTGGCTGTCGGCGTTGCCGGCCGTGGCTCTGGCACAGGAGGGGGAGCCCCGCAATCGGGTGGTGATCGTGGAGAACGTGAAGTTCGACTACGCCCAGGTGCTGAACGTCGAGCCGGTGTTCCAGACCCTGCGCGCGACCCGGACCGAGGAGCACTGCGAGCCGGTGTCGACCCGGACCCTGGCCCCGGTGAACGTCACCGGCGAGGAGCCGACGGAGGACAAGGGCCGGATCAGCCGCTTCTGGGACTCGGTGCGCTCGATGTTCAAGCGCAGCGACGAGGAGGCGGTGGACGAGACCGCAGCCGAGGCGCCCACCGCGCCCACCGGTCCCACCAACAACGGGCCGATGCTGACCCGCGACTGCCGGATCGTTCCCGTCGGGCGCGAGTTCCGTCGGCCCATCGCCTACGACGTGGATTACGTCTACAGGGGCACCAAGTACCGCTCGCGCCTGCCGGAAGACCCTGGCAACCGGCTCAAGGTCCGGGTCTCGATCACGCCCTGGGTCGGCCCGGAGCAGGGCACCGCCAGCAATCCCTGATTCTGGGACCCCGGCCCCTTGCGCCGGCGCCGGCCGCGTGCAAAGATGCCCGGCCATGAAGCTCACCGACTTCCAGCACGACAGCAGCGCAGCCCGACAGGCGTCGGGTATGACCTCGCGTGCCCGTCGACCGGAACCCCACATTCTCGCTGGGTAACCGGAGCTTTTTGCTGTTCGTCCGATAGAAACCCAGCCCGCCGGCTGGGTTTTTTCGTTTCCGCTTCCTGAAAGCTTCAACTGCAACGATTTCACCCCACCTTTGGTTTCCGCATTTCCCTTCCACCGCGTCGAACCTGACGCCGCCACGCAAGGAAAGATGATGTCCCCCAAGCACTTCCTGAACACCCAGGACTGGAGCCGCAGCGAGCTTGATGCGCTGCTGACCCAGGCAGCGCTGTTCAAGCGCAACAAGCTCGGCGACCAGCTCAAGGGCAAGTCGATCGCGCTGGTGTTCTTCAATCCGTCGATGCGCACCCGCACCAGCTTCGAGCTGGGCGCGTTCCAGCTGGGTGCGCACGCGGTGGTGCTGCAACCGGGCAAGGATGCGTGGCCGATCGAGTTCAACCTCGGTACGGTGATGGACGGCGATACCGAAGAACATATCGCCGAAGTGGCCAAGGTGCTGGGCCGCTACTGCGACATCATCGCCGTGCGCGCGTTCCCGAAGTTCGTGGACTGGGCCTATGACCGCCAGGACATCGTGCTCAACAGCTTCGCCAGGTATTCGCCGGTGCCGGTGATCAACATGGAGACCATCACCCACCCGTGCCAGGAACTGGCTCACGTGATGGCGCTGCAGGAGCACTTCGGCACCCAGGACCTGCGCGGCAAGAAGTACGTGCTGACCTGGACCTATCATCCCAAGCCGCTGAATACCGCCGTGGCCAACTCGGCGCTGACCATCGCCACCCGCATGGGCATGGACGTGACCCTGCTGTGCCCGACCGCCGACTACATTCTCGACGACCGCTACATGGGCTGGGCCGAGCAGAACGTGGCCGAGAGCGGCGGTTCGCTGAAGATCAGCCATGACATCGACAGCGCCTACGCCGGTGCCGATGTGGTCTACGCCAAGAGCTGGGGCGCGCTGCCGTTCTTCGGCAACTGGGAGCCGGAAAAGCCGATCCGCGACCAGTTCAAGCACTTCATCGTCGACGAACGCAAGATGGCACTGACCAACAACGGTGTCTTCAGCCACTGCCTGCCGCTGCGCCGCAACGTGAAGGCGACCGACGCGGTGATGGACTCGCCGCAGTGCATCGCCATCAACGAGGCCGAGAACCGCCTGCACGTACAGAAGGCGATCATGGCGGCGGTTGCCGGGCGCTGATTCTTTCCCATTCAAAAACCCCGCCGGGCATGGCCCGGCGCTACCAGGACATTACCCCCCATGAGCAACAAAGACGTCGTCCTCGCCTTCTCCGGTGGCCTCGATACCAGCTTCTGCGTGCCGTACCTGCAGGAGCGCGGCTACAACGTGCATACCGTGTTCGCCGACACCGGCGGCGTGGATGATGAAGAGCGTGATTTCATCGAGAAGCGTGCCGCCGAGCTGGGCGTGACCAGCCATGTCACCGTCAACGGTGGCCCGGCCATCTGGGAGGGCTTCGTCAAGCCGTTCGTGTGGGCGGGCGAGGGCTACCAGGGCCAGTACCCGCTGCTGGTCTCGGACCGCTACCTGATCGTCGATGCCGCGCTGAAGCGTGCCGCCGAGCTGGGCACCAACATCATCGCCCACGGCTGCACCGGCATGGGCAACGACCAGGTCCGCTTCGATCTGGCGGTGAAGGCGCTGGGCGACTACCAGATCATCGCGCCGATCCGCGAGATCCAGAAGGAGCACACCCAGACCCGCGCCTACGAACAGAAGTACCTGGAAGAGCGTGGTTTCGGCGTGCGCGCCAAGCAGCAGGCCTACACCATCAATGAGAACCTGCTGGGCGTGACCATGTCCGGTGGCGAGATCGACCGCTGGGAAGCTCCGGGCGAGGGCGCACGTGGCTGGTGCTCGCCGCGCAGTGAATGGCCGGAACAGGCGCTGACCGTCACCCTGAAGTTCGTCGAGGGCGAAGCGGTCGAGCTCGACGGCAAGGCATTGCCGGGCGACCAGATCCTGGCACAGCTCAACAAGCTGTTCGCTCCCTACGGCGTGGGCCGTGGCGTGTACACCGGCGACACCGTGATCGGCCTGAAGGGTCGCATCGTGTTCGAGGCCCCTGGCCTGGTTTCGCTGCTGGCCGCCCACCGCGCGCTGGAAGACGCGGTGTTGACCAAGCAGCAGAACCGCTTCAAGCCGGACGTGGCGCGCAAGTGGGTGGAGCTGGTCTACGAAGGCTTCTATCACGACCCGCTGAAGACCGACATCGAAGCGTTCCTGAAGTCCTCGCAGGCCAAGGTCAACGGCGAAGTGGTACTGGAGACCCGTGGTGGGCGCGTGGACGCGGTGGCGGTGAAGTCGCCGCATCTGCTCAACACCAAGGGCGCCACCTATGCGCAGTCGGCCGACTGGGGCGTGGAAGAGGCGGAAGGCTTCATCAAGCTGTTCGGCATGAGCTCCACGCTGTACGCGCAGGTCAATCGCGGTTGACCGCGATTGCGCTGGGGCGCTCCAGCAGAGGCGATACGGTAGCGCCGGGCCATGCCCGGCGGAATTTCACAGGAACTGTTGATTCATGCTTGAACAGACACTCGATCACCTGCAGGCCCTGGTGTCCTTCGACACCCGCAACCCACCGCGCGCGATCAGCACCGCCGGCATCTTCGATTACCTGCGCGCCAACCTGCCGGGTTTCACCGTTGAAGTGATCGATCACGGGGCCGGTGCGGTCAGCCTGTATGCCGTGCGCGGCACACCGAAGTACCTGTTCAACGTGCATCTGGACACGGTGCCGGATTCGCCACACTGGACTGCCGACCCGCACGTGATGCGCCGCCTGGACGATCGTGTGGTCGGCCTGGGCGTGTGTGACATCAAGGGCGCTGCGGCGGCGCTGGTGGCTGCGGCCAATGCCAGTGACGGCGACGCCGCGTTCCTGTTCTCCAGCGACGAGGAAGCAAACGATCCACGCTGCATCGCCGCGTTCCTGGCCCGTGGCATTGCCTATGACGCGGTGCTGGTGGCCGAGCCGACCATGAGCGAGGCCGTGCTCGCGCACCGTGGCATCAGCTCGGTGCTGATGCAGTTCGCCGGCCGTGCGGGCCATGCGTCCGGCAGGCAGGATGCCGCCGCCAGTGCGCTGCACCAGGCGATGCGCTGGGGCAATCGGGCCCTGGATCATGTGGATTCCCTTGCATCTGCACGCTTCGGTGGCCTGACCGGCCTGCGTTTCAACATGGGGCGCGTCGAAGGCGGGATCAAGGCCAACATGATCGCACCGGCAGCCGAAGTGCGTTTCGGCTTCCGCCCCTTGCCCTCGATGGACATCGATGCGCTGCTGGCGACCTTCGCGGGTCTTGCCGAACCGGAAGCCGCGCTGTTCACCGAAACCTTCCGTGGCCCCAGCCTCCCGGCCGGTGACATCGCCGAAGCCGAGAACCGCCGTCTGCTGGCGCGTGACGTGGCCGATGCGCTGGAGCTGCCGATCGGCAACGCGGTGGACTTCTGGACCGAGGCCTCGCTGTTCTCCGCGGCAGGCTATACCACGCTGGTGTTCGGCCCCGGCGACATTGCCCAGGCCCACACGGCCGATGAGTTCGTGACGCTGGAGCAGCTGCAACGCTATACCGACGCCGTGCACCGCATCATCGGCGCCGGCGCCTGATCAACCCCACAACGCCACCATGCCCCGGCATGGTGGAACTGCAACGCGGCGACCGCCGCCCGTGACGAAACCGAAATGTCTCCTGCCCTCCAGCCCCACCGCCAGACCCGTCAGACCATCGTGCGCCTGCTGTCCAGCATGGCCAGCGCGAAGGAGATCAGCCAGTACCTCAAGCGCTTCTCGCAGCTGGACGCCAAGCGCTTCGCCGTGGTCAAGGTCGGTGGCGCCGTGCTGCGCGACGATCTTGAAGCGCTGACCTCCTCGCTGTCCTTCCTGCAGGAAGTCGGGCTGACCCCGATCGTGCTGCACGGTGCCGGCCCTCAGCTGGACGCCGAGCTGTCCGCTGCTGGCATCGAGAAGCAGACCGTCAACGGCCTGCGCGTGACCTCGCCGGAAGCACTGGCGATCGTGCGCCGGGTGTTCCAGCAATCCAACCTGCGCCTGGTCGAAGCCCTGCAGCAGAATGGAGCGCGTGCCACCTCGATCACCGGTGGCGTGTTCGAGGCCGAGTACCTGGACGTGGACACCTACGGCCTGGTCGGTGAAGTGAAGAAGGTCAACCTGGCGCCGATCGAAGCCAGCCTGCGCGCCGGATCGATCCCGGTCATCACCAGCCTGGGTGAGACCGCCGGCGGACAGATCCTGAACGTCAATGCCGACTTTGCCGCCAACGAACTGGTGCAGGAACTGCAGCCGTACAAGATCATCTTCCTGACCGGTACCGGTGGCCTGCTGGACGAGGCGGGCAACGTCATCGATTCGATCAACCTGTCCACCGAGTACGACCACCTGATCGCACAGCCGTGGATCCACGGCGGCATGAAGGTCAAGATCGAACAGATCAAGGATCTGCTCGATCGCTTGCCGCTGGAATCGTCGGTGTCGATCACCCGCCCGGCCGATCTGGCCAAGGAACTGTTCACCCACAAGGGCTCAGGCACGCTGGTGCGCAAGGGCGAGAAGGTGCTGCGTGCGGCCACGTGGGACGAGTTGGATCTGCCACGCCTGAAGGGCCTGATCGAATCCAGCTTCGGCCGCACCCTGGTGCCGGACTACTTCCAGAAGACCAGGCTGCTGCGCGCGTACGTCAGCGAGAACTATCGGACGGCCGTCATCCTGACCAACGAGGCCGAAGGTGTCTATCTGGACAAGTTCGCCGTGCTCGATGATGCGCAGGGCGAGGGCCTGGGGCGTGCGGTCTGGAACGTGATGCTGGAGGAAACGCCTCAGCTGTTCTGGCGCTCGCGTCACGGCAATCCGATCAATCACTTCTACTACGCCGAATCCGACGGCTGCTACAAGCAGGACCAGTGGAAGGTGTTCTGGTTCGGTGCCGATGGCATCGACCGCATCCGCACCTATGTCGATCACTGCGCTGCACGCGCACCGAGCCTGCAGGGCTGAACGATGACCGTCACCGACACCTGGGCGACGGTGCCGACCCTGCGCGGCCAGCATGTGACGCTGCAGCCCTTGCAGCAGGGACACGTGGACGGCCTGCGTGCCGCGCTGGAGGGCAGCGGACTGGACCGGCTCTGGTACACCCAGGTGCCGGCGCCGGCACAGGCAGGCGCCTACGTACAGGCCGCACTGCAGGCGCAGGCGGAGGGCAGGGTGCTGCCCTTCGTCATCCGTGATGCCGCTGGCGACATCGTCGGCAGCACCCGCTTGTATGACCTGGATGCCGCCGTGCCCAGGCTCAGTCTCGGTTATACCTGGTATGCACCGCGCGCGCAGCGTACCGGTGCCAATACCGAGGCCAAGCTGTTGCTGCTGCAGCATGCCTTCGAAGTCATGGGCTGCATCAGCGTGGTGCTGGAAACCAGCTGGTTCAACACCACCTCGCGCACCGCCATCGCCCGCCTGGGGGCCAAGCAGGATGGCGTGCTGCGCAACCACAAACGGCATGCCGACGGCACGCCGCGCGACACCGTCATCTTTTCCATCATCGATGCGGAATGGCAGGGCGTGAAGCGCCACCTGCAGTACCGTCTGGACAGCCACGCATGAACGATTCGATTTTCTCCCTGGGCATCATCGGTGCCCGCGGCCATACCGGTGCCGAACTGATCAAGCTCGTTGCCGCGCATCCGCGCCTGCGCCTGGCGTTCGTATCCTCGCGCGAACGTGCAGGGCAGCGCCTGTCTGACCATCACCCGGAAGTGCAGGGTGATCTGCGCTACGAGAACCTCGACGCCGACGCGGTGGCGGCCAAGGGCGTGGACGCGGTGATCCTGGCGCTGCCCAATGGCCTGGCCGCACCGTTCGTGGCCGCGCTTGAAAGCGCCCGGCCCGATACGGTGATCGTGGACCTGTCGGCCGATTACCGCTTCGATCACAGCTGGTACTACGGTCTGCCGGAGCTGACCCGCGGTCGCTACACCGGGCAGAAGCACATCAGCAATCCTGGCTGCTACGCCACCGCGATGCAGCTGGCGATCCATCCGCTGCTGGACCTGCTGGCCGGGCCCCCGCAGTGCTTCGGCGTGTCCGGCTACTCCGGTGCGGGCACCACGCCCTCCGACAAGAACAACGTCGAACTGCTGGCCGACAACCTGATGCCGTACGCGCTGACCAACCACGTGCACGAGCGCGAGGTGTCGGTGCAGCTGGGGGTGGCAGTGGAGTTCATGCCGCATGTGGCGCCCCATTTCCGCGGCATCACCCTGACCGCCAATCTGTGGTTGAACCGCGCACAGACGCGCGAGCAGATCGTCGAGCGTTTCCAGCAGGCCTATGCCGGCGAAGCACTCATCGAGGTGGTGGATGACGCGCCGTGGGTCAGCCGCATCGCCGGCCGCCACGGTGCCCAGATCGGTGGCTTCACCCTGGCCCCGGGTGGCAAGCGGGTAGTGGTGGTGGCGACCCTGGACAACCTGCTGAAGGGCGCGGCCACCCAGGCCATGCAGAATCTCAACCTTGCGCTGGGCATCGACGAACTGACGTCGATCCCGCACTGAACCCGCATCCGGAGCCCCCATGGCAGACCTTCTTTGGCAGAAACCCGGCGTCGCTGTCGACGCCCAGATCCAGACCTTCCTCGCCGGCGATGACGTAATCCTCGACCGTGAGTTCTTCCTGCATGACATCGCGGCCAGCGCCGCGCATGCACAGGGCCTGCAGCACATCGGCATCCTCGCCGCCAGCGAGCTGGAGGGCCTGCTGCGCGAGCTGGAGGTGCTGGCAGACGACTTCCGCGCAGGCCGTTTCGTGCTGGATACGCGCTATGAAGACGGTCACTCGGCGATCGAAGCGCGCCTGACCGAGCGGTTGGGTGATGCCGGCCGCAAGATCCACACCGGTCGCAGCCGGAATGACCAGATCCTGGTCGCCACGCGCCTGTGGCTGAAGGAAAAGCTGCAGCGCGTCGCCCAGCTCAGCGCCGAGGTGGCCAAGGTCGCGCTCGACCGCGCTCAGGCGGAAAAGGACCTGCCGGTGCCGGGCTATACGCACATCCAGCGAGCCGTCGTGTCCTCGGCGGGCATGTGGTGGGCCGGCTGGGCGGAAGCCTTCATCGACAATGCCATCCGTGCACGTGACACCCATGCGCTGGTCGATGCCAACCCGCTGGGTACCGCCGCCGGGTATGGCGTGAACCTGCCGCTGGACCGTGAACACACCACGGCTGCGCTCGGTTTCGCGCGCATGCAGGTATCACCGATCTATGCACAGCTGTCGCGCGGCAAGTTCGAGCTGGCCGCCCTGGAGGCGCTGGGTGGCGCTACCCTGGACCTGCGTCGCATCGCCTGGGACCTGTCGCTGTTCACCAGCGCCGAATTCGGCTTCGTCGCACTGCCGGCGCAGTACACCACCGGCAGCTCGATCATGCCGAACAAGCGCAACCCCGATGTGATCGAACTGATGCGTGCCACCCACGCCAGCGTTGCTGCGGCGCGCACCGAAATCGAACAGCTGCTGTCGCTGCCGTCCGGCTACCATCGTGATCTGCAGTCGTCCAAGGGGGCCATCTTCCACGGCTTCGGTCGCGGCCTGGCCGCGCTGGAACTGCTGCCGGCGCTGCTGGCCAACCTGGAATGGCGCGAGGACAGGCTGCGCGCGGCGATCGACTCCGGCATGTATGCCACCGACGTCGCGGTCGAGGCCGCCGTGGCCGGCGTGCCGTTCCGCGACGCCTACAAGGCCGCCGCGGCAGGTGCCGACAGCGCAGGGCAGGGACGCACGCCGGAGGGCAGCCTGGCCGCGCGTGTCTCGCCGGGTTCGGCATCGGACCTGCGCCTGGATGAGCTGCGCGCGCGCTGGCAGGCGCTGTCCTGATGGCGGGCACCGTCTATCTGGTCCTGGCCATGCGCCGGCCCGGCTTCAGTGCCACCGCTGTGCAGCCGCATCTGGATTTCCTCGATGGACTGCGTGCGCAGGGCCAACTGCAGCTCACCGGTGGTTTCGCCGACGGCAGCGGCGGTGCCTACGTGCTGTGCAACGTGGAGAGCCTCGCACAGGCGCAGGCTATCGTCGCCACGGATCCGCTGGTGACGATGCAGGCCTCCGAGCTGACCGTGCACGAATGGAATACCCGCTGAGAGCCCGGCCATGACCCCGCACGCCGCCCCCGTCGCTTCGCCGTTTCCCGAACAGGCGCTGCCGCCATGGCGACGTGCCGTCCTGAAGGTGGGCAGCAGCCTGCTCGCTGCCGATGGAGGCGGCCTGTCACCACGCCATGCGCTGGGCCTGGCCCAGTTCGTCTCGGCCAATGTGCTGGCCGGCCGCGAAGTGGTGATCGTCTCGTCCGGCGCGGTCGCCGCCGGCCGCGCGATCCTGCCGCGTGCCGATGCGCCGGGCGCTGCGATGGCTGCGCGGCAGGCACTGGCTGCGCTTGGCCAGGCGCAGCTGATCGGCCTGTGGCAACGCTTCTTCGAGCGCCCGGTCGCGCAGGTGCTGCTGACCCACGACGACCTGCGCAACCGCCGCCGCTACCTCAACGCCCGCGCCACCCTCACCGAACTGCTGCGGCTGGGTGCGCTGCCGGTGGTGAACGAGAACGACACCGTCTCGGTGGATGAACTCAAGCTCGGCGACAACGACAACCTGGCCGCGACCGTGGCGGCGCTGGTCGATGCCGACGCATTGTTCATCGCCACCGACATCGATGGCCTGTACAGCGCCGATCCGCGCACCGTGGCCGACGCACGGCCGCTGCACGATGTGCTGGAACTGGGCCCGGACGTGCTGGCGATGGCCGGCGGCGCCGGCTCGCGCGCGGGCACCGGGGGCATGCGTACCAAGCTGGAGGCCGCAGCCAAGGCCGGCCGGCTGGGTATCGAAACCTATCTGTTCAACGGCCGCAGCGGCGAGGTGGTGCGCGCGCTGGCGCAGGATCGCCTGTTCGGCACCCGGATCCATGCCGCACGCAGCCGTGAAGCGGCGCGCAAGCACTGGCTGCGCCATGCCCCCCTGGCCGATGGCGCGATCGTGATCGACGCGGGCGCGGCGCAGGCGATGCGCGAGAAGGGCGCCTCGCTGCTGCCCGGTGGCATCACCGGTGCCGACGGTGATTTCCGCCGGGGCGACATGGTGCAGGTGTGCTGGAACACCGCCGAAGGGCGGGTCTGCGTTGCCCGTGGTGTCAGCCAGTACGCGGCTGACGACGTGCGCCGCATCGCTGGCCGCCATTCGCGCGACATCCAGGCCGTACTGGGCTACAACTATGGGGGCAGCGTCGTCCATCGTGACGATCTGGTGCTGCCATGACCGGACCGCAGGACACCTCGATGAGTGACATCCAAGCACAGGCACGCGCCTGCCGTGACGCGGCCCAGGCGGTTGCAGGCCTCGACAGCGAAGCGCGGCGCGCGCTGCTGCAGGCCATGGCACAGGCACTGGAAGTGAATGCCGGCCAGATCCTGGCCGGCAATGCGCGCGACCTGGCCGCCGCGCGCGACAAGGGCGTCGGCAGTGCCATGCTGGACCGGCTGGCACTGGACCCGCCGCGTCTGCTGGCGATGGCCGACGCGGTGCGTGAGGTTGCCGCGTTGCCCGATCCGGTCGGGCAGGTGACCCGCAACGACGTCCGCCCCAATGGCATCCGCGTGCAGAAGGTGCGGGTGCCGCTGGGCGTGATCGCGATGATCTACGAGGCGCGCCCGAACGTGACCGCCGAAGCGGCCGCACTGTGCCTGAAGGCAGGCAACGGCGTGATCCTGCGTGGGGGCTCCGAGGCGATCCATTCCAATACCGCCATTGCCCAGGCATTGGCCGGTGCGTTGCAGGCCAACGGTGTTCCCCCCGCAGCGGTGACTGTACTGACCGACCTGCGGCGTGAGGCGATGCTGGAGCTGCTGCAGCTGCACGAGCTGATCGACCTGGCGATTCCGCGGGGCGGCGAAGGCCTGATCCGCTTTGTCGCCGAACACGCGCGCGTACCGGTGATCAAGCACTACAAGGGCGTCTGCCATCTGTTCGTGGATGCCAGCGCCGATCTCGACCAGGCCATCGGCCTGCTGGTCGATGGCAAGTGCAGCCGGCCGGCCGCATGCAATTCACTGGAGACGCTGCTGGTGCATCGGCGCGTGGCGGCGGAGTTCCTGCCACGCGTGGCGCAGTCGCTTGGCGAACGGGGCGTACAACTGCGCGCGGATGCCCACGCGCGTCCGTTGCTGCCGGGCAGCACCGAGGCGACCGACGAGGACTACGCAGCCGAATTCCTCGATCTGGTGTTGGCCGTGCGCGTCGTCGATGATCTCGATGCGGCAATCGCGCATATCCGCCGCTATACCTCCGATCACACCGAAGTGATCGCGACCACCGATGCCGTCAATGCCGAGCGGTTCGTCAATGCGCTGCGCTCGGCGGTGGTGATGGTCAACGCGTCCTCGCGCTTTTCGGACGGCGGCCAGCTTGGGCTGGGCAGCGAGATCGGCATCTCCACCACGCGCCTGCATGCCTATGGTCCGATGGGGCTGGAGGCACTGACGGTCGAGCGCTTCGTGGTCCGCGGCGAGGGTCAGACGCGGGTCTGACCCGGCAGCCGCCAGGCCTGCGCCGGCGGCGAGCCGTTTACCAGAGGTCTTCCAGCTTTCGCGGCTTGCAGGCCACCCACGATGCGCACAGCATCAGCGTGGCGCAGCCGAACAGGAAGCCGAACGGCAGCGTCCAGCCGTTGCTGACGGTATGCAGCCAACCGACCAGGAACGGACCCAGGCAGCTGAAGCTGTAACCCACGCCCTGCATGAAGCCGGACAGCGCGGCGGAACCGGTCGGGGTACGCGTGCGCAGGTTGATCAGGGTCAGCGCCAGCGGGAAGGTCGAGGGGCCCACGCCGAGCAGGCAGGCCCACAGCAGCGGCGCCTTCATGGGGGCCAGCAGCAGGCCGGCAAAGGCGATCACGAATGACGAATAGCCGATCAGGACCAGCGGGAACGGATTCTGCAGGCGCACCGCCATCGACGGAATGACCAGCGACGGCAACAGGCCCAGCGCCGAGAACACCGCCACCATCACCCCACCGAACGCAGGTGTGGCGCCGGCTTCGACCACGATGCGCGGCAGCCAGGTGAACATCGAATAGGTCATCAGCGATGTCATGCCGAACATCAGCGTCATGCTCCAGCCCAACGAGGTGCGCCAGACCTTGCCGTGAGGCTGCGCGGTGGGATCGGCAGCGTCGGCCTGCGGCTTCGGCGCGCGCCTGGCCAGTACCAGCCACGGCAGCGCGGCGGCCAATGCCAGCAATGCCCACATGCCCAGCGATACGCGCCAGCCGGCCGCGCTGGCCACCGGCACCGCCAGCAGTGCCGGCAGCATGGTGCCCAGCTGCAGCACGCTGATGTAGAGCGTGCTCATGGTGCCGACCTTGTTGGCGAAATAGCGCTTCACCAGCGGCGGCACCACCACGTTGCCGATGCCCATTCCAGCCAGCGCGACGACCGCGCCCAGCAGCAGGGTGCCGACGTTGCCGGCGCTGGAGCGCAGCAGCAGGCCTGCCGTGGCCAGGATCATCGCCAGCAGGGTGGTGCGCTCCAGGCCCAGGCGCCGGGCCACGGCCGGCGTGGCCACGCCGAACAGCGCGAACGAGGCGGTCGGCAGCATGCCCAGTACGCCGGTCATGGTGGTGCCGAATCCGAACTGCTGGCCCAGTACGTCCAGCAGCGGGGTGATCGAGGTGACGGCAGTGCGCAGGTTGACCGCCGCCAGCAGGATGGCGGCGAATGCCAGAACGCGGCCGTGCAGCAGCGACGGCGATTCGGATGAGGAGGAGCTCATGGTGGTCCTTGCAGGTGTCGCACGCCGCCACAGTGGCGTGCAGCGCCGGCATCGGTCTACGCCGACGCGGCAGGTGGGGGAGTGGACATCATTGTACGTGGCTGGCGAGGCGAGGTCCCGTCGGCGCAATCTGTCGCTATCGGCACCTTCCGGCGCGCTGCGGCGCGCCTCTCCGGCGTTGCGTCCGGCGGGTCGCTGGACGGCAGACACAAAAAAACCCGGAGGACGATGGCGTCTTCCAGGCTTCTTGGTGACCACCGGAGTGGTCGGGGAGACAGGATTCGAACCTGCGACCTCTACGTCCCGAACGTAGCGCTCTACCAGACTGAGC
>NZ_JASGBV010000069.1:0-20088 GCF_030053245.1 Stenotrophomonas sp. RS-48 | reverse complement strand
CACTTCCTCGCCGGCCACGGTACCGGTGTTGGTCAGCGTGGTGGTGATGGTCAGGGTGTCGTCCCAGCCCAGCTGTGCCGTGCTGAGCTGCGGCACGCCATAGGCGAAGGTGGTGTAGCCGATGCCATGACCGAACGGATACAGCGGCTCGTTGGGAATCTCGCGCCAGCGTGCCTTGAACTCCGACATCGTCGGCAGTTCGGGGCGGCCGGTACGCGGATGGTTGTAGAAATACGGTTGCTGGCCGGACACCTGCGGGAAGCTGACCGGCAGGCGGCCGGACGGGCTGTAGTCGCCGAACAGCACATCGGCCACCGCATGACCGGTCTGCGTGCCCAGGTACCAGGTGACCGCCACGGCCTGCGCATTGCGCACCGCACCTTGCAGGGCCAGCGCGCGGCCATTGCGCAGCAGCACCACCAGCGGCTTGCCGGTCATTGCCACCGCCTCGGCCAGTGCCTGCTGCGCCGGCGGCAAGGTGATCTCCACGCGCGACTGCGCTTCGCCGCTGTAGCGCTGCGGCTCGCCCAGTGCCAACACCACCACGTCGGCACGCAGCGCAGCCGCCACGGCGGCTTCGGTGCCCCCGGGGATCGCGGTTTCCAGATCGCAACCGGGCACGATCTCCAGCAGCGACGCGTCACCGATGGCGGCACGCACACCGGTTTCCAGGTCCACATAACGCTGCTTGTCGCCGAACAGGGTCCAGCAGCCTTCGATGTTTTCGCGGTCCTGCACGAACGGGCCGATCAGCGCGATCTTCTGCCCGGTCTTCTGCAGCGGCAGCACGTTGTCACGGTTGTTCAGCAGCACGATCGAACGGCGCGCGGCATCGCGCGAGAGCTCATCATGTGCGGCGATGTGCGAGTCGTCCGCTTCGCGCGCCGGGTCCAGCGACCGGTAGGGGTCGTCGAACAGGCCGATGGTTTCCTTCAGCCACAGGATGCGGCGCACGCCCTCATCCAGCACCGCCATCGGCACCTCGCCGCTTTCCACCAGGCCTGGCAGGTGCTCGGCATAGAAGCCGCTCTGCATGCTCAGGTCCAGGCCTGCGGTGAAGGCCTTGGCGGTGGCGTCGCGGTCATCGGCGGCGTAGCCGTGCGCCACCAGTTCCATGTCGGCGGTGTAATCGGAGATCACCACACCCGGGAACTTCCACTCGCCACGCAGGATGTCGGTGAGCAGTTCTGCATTGGCGCTGGCCGGCACGCCGTTGATGTCGTTGAACGAGGACATCACCGTGATCGCACCGGCATCGAAGGCCGCCTTGAACGGCGGCAGGTGCACGTCGCGCAGGGTCTGCGGCGAGATGTCCACCATGTTGTATTCCATGCCGGCCATCACCGCGCCATAGGCGGCGAAATGCTTGGGCGTGGCCAGCAGCGAATCGGCGGCACGCAGGTCGCTGCCCTGGAAGCCGCGCACACGGGCGGCGGCGAAGGCACAGCCCAGCACCACGTCCTCGCCTGCGCCTTCGGCGCCACGGCCCCAGCGCTGGTCGCGGGCGATGTCCACGGCAGGCGCATAGGTCCAGTGCAGGCCGGCGGCGGTGGCCTCGACCGCAGTGGCGCGGGCGGTGCGCTCGGCCAGGTCCGGCTCGAAGCTGGCGGCCTCGCCCAGCGGGATCGGGAACACGGTGCGCATGCCGTGGATGACGTCGGCAGCGAGGATGACCGGGATGCCCAGCCGGCTCTCCTCGGTCGCGACCTGCTGGATGCGGCGGCCCAGTTCGGCGCCCACCCCGTTGAACAGCGAGCCGACCTTGCCCTCGCGCACCTGCTGCAGCACCTGGTCGGCATTGCGCACGTTGGCTTCCGGGTTCACGTCCGGGGCGAACGGGCGGACCATGTCCGCGAAAACACCCAGCTGGCCGACCTTTTCCTCGACGGTCATCTGGGCAATGAGGGATTCGATGCGTTCGGAGGCCACCGGCAGTCCTTGATGAAAACGTTTACAAGCCCGGCATTCTAGCGATCCCGGGCCATTTGGCGAGAGGTTTCGGCATTCAGTTTCATCCACCAGCGGGGTCCGTACGGTCCCGCGGGCGGCACGGCAGCTTACTCCGAGCGGGCCGACTGGCGCTGCCCGGCCATCAACATGGCGTCGCTGGACGCCTGGAACACCCTCAGGCCGAAGGCCGGCAGGATCGCCAGCAGATGGTCGAAAATGTCCGACTGCACGGCCTCGTACTCCGCCCAGGCGGTAGTGCGGGTGAAGCAGTACAGCTCCAGCGGCAGGCCCTCGGTGGTCGGTTGCAGCTGTCGCACCAGCAGGGTCATGTCGGTGTGGATACCCGGGTGGCTGCGCAGGTAGCGCTCCACATAGGCCCGGAACGTGCCCAGATTGGTCACCCGGCGGCTGTTCACGTCCGCCACGCCCTGTTCGCGCAGGCGCCCGTTCCACTGCCCCAGCTCCTGCTCCTTGTCGCGCAGGTAGTCGCGCAGCAGGGCGAACTCACCGAGGAAGGCCAGGTCGCCCTCGTCCAGGAAGCCGACGCTGTGCTGGTCCAGGTACAGCGCGCGCTTGATGCGGCGGCCACCGGCCTCCTGCATGCCGCGCCAGTTCTTGAACGACTCGGTCACCAGCTTCTTGGTCGGGATGGTGGTGATGGTCTTGTCGAAGTTCTGCACGGTGATGGTGTGCAGGGCGATGTCGATGACGTCACCATCGGCGTTCTGGCTCGGCATCTCGATCCAGTCGCCGATGCGCACGCGGCCATCGCCACTGATCTGCACGCTGGCCACCAGCGAGAGGATGGTGTCCTGGAAGATCAGCATCAGCACGGCCGTGGCCGCACCCAGGCCGGTCACCAGCGGGCCCAGCGCCACGCCCAGCAGGGTGGAGATGATCGCCAGGCCGGCCGCCACGAAGATCACGATCTTGACCACCTGCAGGTAGCCCTTGATCGGCTTGTTGCGCGCATCCGGCTTGCGCTCGTACAGGCTGTTGGCCGCATCCAGCGCATGCGAGAAGGCCAGCGAGACGGTCAGCACCGCCCACACGATGCACAGCTTGACGATGACGCTGACCAGCCCGGGCGGCAGATCGGGAATGAGGGTGATGCCAGAGGCGATCACCTGGCTGGGCACCACGTTGGACAACCGCGAGATGACCCGCATCAGATGGCTGCCACGCCCGGATTCGGCACCGGGCAGGCGCTGCAGCAGACGGCGCAGGCCGCGCACCAGGATGCGCTTGGTCACCCAGTTGGCCAGGCCCGCCGCGAGCAGCAGGGCCGAAATCATCAACGCCAGGTAGGCGCCGGGATAGGGTTCCAGTGTGTTCTGCAGCCGCTCCATCCACTGTACCGCCACCACCGCATCCACCATCAGTCGTCTCCTGTTTCAGTCATTTCGCTTGAAGAAGTTGCCGGCCACCGGCCGACGCTGCTGTTTCAGCCGCGTTCGCGCTCGATGATCACGCCGACCGCGCGCGCGCCGCGCACCGCTCCCGGCTTGCTCAGCTTCAGCCGCAGCCAGCGCACATCGAACTCGTCGAGCACGATCTGCGCGCAACGTTCGGCCAGGGTCTCGACCAGGCCGAACTCCGATTCGCGCACGAACTGCTCCAGCCGCTTGCTGACCGCCTTGTAGTTGAGGGTATGGGCGATATCGTCGGTCGCCGCCGGGCGCCGGTTGTCGAAACCCATCTCCAGGTCGAACACCAGGTCCTGCCGGATCCGCCGTTCCCAATCGTAGATGCCGATCAGGGCGTCGATCGTCAGCCCCTCGATGAAAACCTTGTCCATTGCGGTTACCAGCCGGAAAACAGACGGTCATGGTAACGGGACGGAACCACCGCTGCCTGAAACGACCGGATCCCGGCACGTCCTCCGCTACGGTCGCAGCCTGTGTGGATGGGTGCGCCGCGGGTCACACCGCGGGCAGCGTCGCCATGTCCCAGCGCGGGGTCACGTCAACCTTCGGCGGGTTGTGCTGCCCGGCCTGCAGGCGCAGGGCGCCGGCGAAAGCGATCATCGCGCCGTTGTCGGTGCACAACGCCGGCCGCGGGAAGCAGGCACGCCCCCCGAGGCGTTCGGCCATCTGCTGCAGGCGTGCACGCAGCCGCGTATTGGCACCGACACCGCCGGCCACCACGATCACATTGGTGCCGGCTGCTTCCAGCGCGCGTTCGCACTTGATCGACAGGGTCTCCACCACCGCATCCTCGAAACCGCGCGCGATGTCGGCGCGGGTCTGGTCGCTCTGGTCGCTGTCACGCCAGGCCATCAGCACCTGGGTCTTCAGGCCGGAGAAGCTGAAATCCAGACCCGGGCGATCGATCATCGGCCGCGCGAAACGGTAGGCCCCCGGGGTGCCCTGTTCGGCCAGCTTGGCCAGCTGCGGGCCGCCGGGATAGGGCAGCCCCATCAGTTTGGCCGTCTTGTCGAAGGCTTCGCCGGCCGCATCGTCCAGGGTCTCGCCCAGCAGGCGGTAGCGGCCGATGGCATCGACCGCCACCAGCTGGGTGTGGCCACCGGACACCAGCAGGGCCACGAACGGGGCCTGCGGCGGATCGTCCTCCATCAAGGGCGCCAGCAGGTGCCCTTCCATGTGGTGCACGCCCACGGCCGGCACCTCCAGTGCCCAGGCCAGGGCACGGGCCACCCCGGCACCGACCAGCAGCGCACCGACCAGCCCGGGGCCAGCGGTATAAGCCACGCCATCGATGTCGTCCACGCCCAGGCCCGCCTCGGCCAGGGTCTGCCGGACCAGCGGCAGCAGCTTGCGCACGTGGTCACGGCTGGCCAGCTCGGGCACCACACCGCCGTACTCGGCGTGCAGGGCGATCTGGCTGTAGACCGCATGGGCGCGCAGGGCCGCGCTGCCGGTCAGGTCGGTGTCGTACACCGCCACGCCGGTCTCATCACAGGAAGATTCGATGCCAAGGACTCGCATGCCTGCTATTATGACGCCCCTGCCGCCCCCTCGGGGTGACGTGCAGATCCCACTGCATCCGTATTGCTGGCCCGCATTCAGGCTTGCGTGCTTGCAGTTTGTTGATTCGCCGCTATAATGTGCGGCTCGCCGGGCGTGACCCGGTTCTACTGTGTCCCGGAGATTCCATGCCCAGCGTCAAAGTCCGCGAGAACGAGCCCTTCGAGTTTGCTCTTCGCCGCTTCAAGCGCACTTGCGAAAAGGCCGGTGTGCTGGCCGAAACCCGCAAGCGCGAGTTCTACGAAAAGCCGACCCAGGAGCGCAAGCGCAAGGCCGCCGCTGCTGTGAAGCGTCAGCTGCGCCGCTCGTCGCGCGACGTCACCAAGCGTCAGCGCCTGTACTGATCGGACGCATCTTCATTGCGGCGGGCTCGTCCTTCCGCGGTGAAGCCGAAGCCGGCACGCGCGAGCGTCGCCGGCTTTTTGCGTTTCCGGGCCCGGGCAACCGCCCTGCCCCACTACCACCACGAGGTCTCCCATGAGCATGAAGCAGCAGCTCACCGATGACATGAAGGCCGCCATGAAGGCGGGCGAGAAGGACAAGCTGGGCGTGATCCGCCTGATCAACGCCGCGATCAAGCAGAAGGAAGTGGACGAGCGTATCGAGCTCGACGACACCGCCGTGATCGCCGTGCTGGACAAGATGGTCAAGCAGCGCAAGGACTCGGTCAGCCAGTACGAAGCGGCCAACCGTGAAGACCTGGCCGCGATCGAGCGTGCCGAGATCGTGGTCATCGAGGCCTACCTGCCCGCCAAGATGGGTGAGGCCGAGATCGCCGCCGCCATCCAGGCCGCCATCGCCGAAACCGGTGCCACCGGCCCGGCCGACATGGGCAAGCTGATGGGGGCGCTGAAGCCCAGGCTCGCCGGTCAGGCCGACATGGGCGTGGTGTCCAGGCTGGTCAAGCAGGCCCTGGCTGGCTGATCCGCCACCGCCCCTGCCGGACACGACAAGGCCCGCTTCACGCGGGCCTTGTCATTGCTGCAGCGGCCAGGCCAGCGCTTACACCTGGCGGCAGTTGCGCAGGGTCATGGAACTGCCTTCCACCGCGCTGACCTCGCCTTCCAGCTTGGCCCAGTCGCGCTCGCGCAGCATGGCGAAGTTGGCCGCCTGGTCCGGAGCGAATTCGCAACGGATGGTGTAGTTGTTGTTGTTGAAGGTGTCATTCTGGCGGATCCGCAACAGGCCACGGGTCGGCGTCACCAGGTAGTTGATCGATCCGACCTCACCCGGACGGCTGGAGTAGCTGTTCGAATTGACCGTGTAGATCTGGCCGTCGATCCGGTAGCGGCGACCGATGTACTTGGCATACACCGGCAGGAAGGTGGCCGAACGGTCGCCCAGGTCTTCCTTGTTGGTGGTGGTGCCCAGCAGCAGGTCCTTGAAGCTGCCCGCAGCGTTGTAGGCCGCCATCGTATCGCGCACCTCCTTGCCCATCTTCTTGGACAGGTCCGGCGCGGTCACGTCCTCCGCCACGGAAGTCGGATACTGCGCGCGCGCAGCGGCGGCCAGCGCGTCCCCCTGGCTGCCCCCCTTGAGCTTGTCGAGCATGTCGCACATCGACTTGCGGGCATCCTCCTGGGCGATGGTCTGGCCGCGGGCCAGCTTGGTGGCCAGGGTCACCCGGCCGCTGCGGTCGGCGGTGCCGATCAGCACCAGCGGCGTGCGCAGGCCCTTGGTCTGGATCAGGTACTGGTTGCCGGTATCGCCTTCCACCAGCTGGCCGCCCACCTCGAACTGGTCATCGGCACCGATCTTGCGAAGCTGGTCCAGTGCACTCTGCACCTTCAGACCGGGCACCGTCAGGTCGGCCATGTACATCGCGCCATTGCGCGGATCCCCTACCGTCTTGAAGGCCTTTTCGCAGGCCGTGGACGCCGCAGCGGCCGAACCGCTCGCCGCCAGCAGCAACACCATCGTGGTGCAGACCATCCCTTTCATAACGCGTCCTTTTGCAGAGAAGTTGGATTGTCGTGGCCCCGCACACCGGCGGTGGGCCCGGATACCGCGGCGGCAGCCCCAGCGCGCCCTCGGTCCGGGCAGAAGGATAACGCGGACTTCGCTGCATTCTGCGACCGCGCTTCCACTTCACCTGCCGCAACGCCGGCATCTGCTAGAAAAGGAAGCCTGTACCGCTCCAGCCGACGCCGTAGATGCCGCATCCCCGCACCTTCCTGCCCATCGTCCGATCGCGCCTGGAGAAGCTGCAGGACAGCTTCCCGATGGCCGTGGCCAAGCGCTTCGTCGAAATCGACGTCCTGACCCAGGCCGCATCGGTTTCGTTCTATTCCCTGCTGTCGATGGCGCCGTTGCTGGTGCTGCTGCTGTGGTTGACCGCCTCGCTGTACCCGCCCGCGCAGCAGGCGCTGATCAGCCAGATCGGCTCGGTGGCCGGCAGCAGCGTGGCCAGCGTGGCCGATACCGTGCTGCACAACGCCAACAGCCAACCGAGCATGGGCTCGCTGGCCGGGTTGTGGAGCACCCTGCTGCTGTTCGTCGGCGCCACCGCCGTGTTCGCACAGCTGCAGAACGCACTCAACCGCATCTTCCATACCAGCGGCCAGCGCCTGGAAGGCGTCCAGGCCTGGCTGCGCAAGCGCGTGTTCTCCTTCGGCGTGGTGCTGGCGCTGGGCTTCCTGCTGATCCTGTCGATGACCGCCACCACCGCCCTGCAGGTGGTATTCGCGCAGCTGCCATCGGTGTTGCCGGCCATCGGTTACGTGACCACGCTGCTGCTGTACACGCTGGCCTTCGCCTTCCTCTACCACTATCTGCCCGACCGTCGCGTGGCCTGGCGCCAGGCCTTCATCGGCGGGGCCATCACCTCGCTCCTGTTCGCCCTGGGGCGCTACGGCATCGGCGTCTACATCGCCACCGTGGCACCCGGCAGCGCTTACGGTTCGATGGGCGCCCTGGTGATCGCGCTGGTCTGGATCTACTACGCTACCGCGGTGTTCTTCGTCGGCGCCCTGATGACCGCGGTGATCGACGAGCGCCTGAGTGCCCGGGCACAGCGGGCTGCCGCCAGCGCCGGCGGCAGCAGCGAACAACAGGCCGGCCCGACCATCGCCAGCGAGTAAACTAGGGGGACCTGCCGCCCCTGCTGCGCGCCCCGGCGGCCGCGCCCTGCCCTGCTGCCCATGGCCCGTATCCCCGACGCTTTCATCGACGACCTGCTGGCCCGCACCGACATCGTCGAGGTGGTGGGCAGCCGTGTGCCGTTGAAGCGACAGGGCAAGGAGTACGCGGCACGCTGCCCGTTCCATGACGAGCGCTCGGCCTCGTTCACCGTCTCGCCGACCAAGCAGTTCTATCACTGCTTCGGCTGCGGTGCGCACGGCACCGCAATCAGCTTCCTGATGAACTACGACCGCCTCGAGTTCCTCGACGCGGTGGATGAGCTGGCCAAGCGCGCCGGCATGGACGTGCCACGCAGCGAGAACCCGCGCAGCGCCCAGCAGCAGGACGACAGCCGCGAACTCTATTCGGCACTGGATGCAGCGGCGCGCTTCTTCCAGAAGAACCTGGAGGGCAGCGACAAGGCCCGCGCCTACCTTGACGGCCGTGGCGTGGACGAACAGAACCGCGCCCGCTTCCAGATCGGCTATGCGCCCGACGGCTACAGCGGCCTGCGCGATGCGCTGGGCAAGGACGAGCGGCGGATGAAGCTGCTCGACCGTGCCGGCCTGTTCTCCAAGAACGACCGGGGGCACGTCTACGACAAGTTCCGCGACCGGGTGATGTTCCCGATCTTCGACCGCCGTGGACGGGTGATCGCCTTCGGTGGCCGGGTGTTCGAGAAGGACGACGGTCCCAAGTACCTCAATTCGCCCGAAACCGCGCTGTTCCACAAGGGCCGCGAACTGTACGGCCTGTGGCAGGTGCGCCAGGCGAACCAGAAGATCGAGCGGCTGATCGTGGTCGAGGGTTACATGGACGTGGTCTCGCTGTTCCAGTTCGGCGTCACCCAGGCGGTGGCGACGCTGGGCACCGCGACCACGCCCGACCATGCCGAGCTGCTGTTCCGAAACGCACCGGACGTGTTCTTCTGCTTCGATGGCGATGCCGCCGGCCGCCGCGCCGGCTGGAAGGCACTGGAGTCGGTGCTGCCGCGCATGAAGGACGGCCGCCAGGCCTTCTTCCTGTTCCTGCCCGACGGCGAGGACCCGGACACCATCGTGCGCAAGGAAGGCGCTGAGGCCTTCAACGAACGCCTGAAGCAGGCCACGCCGCTATCGCAGTTCTTCTTCGACGAGCTGACCCGCGAGATCAACATGGGCACGCTGGACGGCCGGGCACGCCTGGCCGAGCGGGCCAGACCGATGCTGGCGCAGATTCCCGATGGCGCGTTCGGTGACCTGATGAAGCAGCAGCTGGCGCAGCTGACCGGGCTCGGTGCGGCCACGCAGCATACCCGCACGGCGATGCCGCAGCGCCCTCCGGCACGGTCGATCCAGCCGGTGGCCAAGCGCAGCCTGGTGCGGGGTGCGATCGCCGTGCTGCTGCAGCAGCCGTCGCTGGCGCTGACCCTGGGCGGCAAGCATCACTTCCAGGGCCTGCGCCTGCCGGGTGTGGAGCTGCTGCTGGAGCTGCTGGCGCTGGTCGAACAGCGTCCCGATATCAGCACCGGCGCGCTGCTGGAACATTTCGACGGGCGTGAGGAGCAGGCCTCGCTGCACACGCTGGCCGCCCAGACGCTGCCCGGCAGCGAAGCGATCTGGACCCAGGAACTGCACGACGCCGTGGCCCAGCTGGAGAAACAACTGTTGCAGCAACGTCTGGAAGAGCTGTTGGCAAAGCAGCGGCAGCAGGGACTGGACGATACTGACAAGTACGAACTGCGCGAGCTGCTCAAGGCCCGCGCCAGCCTGGGCCGGTAGCGGCGGAACGTTTTAACGGAGAGGACCATGCTGCTGCGCCTGACCTGCCTGCTGTTGCTGTCCCTCTGCCTGCCGCTGGCGGCCTTGGCCGCAGATGCCCCGCTCAATGAAGTCCGCCCCGGCCTGTATGCCGGCGGCCAGCCCAGTGCCGCACACCTGCGCGAACTGGCTGCGCAAGGCGTGCGCACCGTGATCGACCTGCGCCAGCCCGACGAGGACCGTGGTTTCGATGAAACGCGCGCGGCCGAATCGCTGGGCCTGCGCTATGTGCGCGTCCCGGTGGCCGGCGCCGAGGGCCTGGATGCGGCCAATGTGCGCGCCGTGCACCAGGCCCTGCAGCAGAGCCAGGGGCCGGTGCTGCTGCACTGCGCGTCCGGCAACCGCGCCGGTGCCGTGCTCGGCCTGGTCAATGCACGCTACGAACATGCCAGCCCGGAACAGGCCCTTCAGCTGGGCCAGCGCGCCGGCCTGAAGTCGCTGGAAGCGGTCACCCGCCAGCGTCTGGCCACACCGGTCACCTCGCCCTGAACCCTCCACACCAAGGAGTCTGCCCCCCATGACCCGCTGGTGGTCGCGCCTGCGACCGGACAACTTCACCCTGGCCCTGCTGTGCACGGTCGGCCTGGCGTCGCTGCTGCCGATGAAGGGCGCCGCCGCCATCGTCCTGGACGATGTCACCACGGTCGCCATCGCCGCGCTGTTCTTCCTGCACGGGGCGCGCCTGCCGCGCGAATCGATCATCGGCGGCATGCTGCACTGGCGCCTGCATCTGACCATTCTCGCCTGCACCTTCCTGCTGTTTCCGATGCTGGGCCTGATGTTCAAGCCGCTGTCGGGCTGGCTGTTGACCCCGGAGCTGTACCTGGGCGTGCTGTTCCTGTGCACCCTGCCCTCCACCGTGCAGTCGTCCATCGCCTTCACCTCGATGGCGCGCGGCAATGTGCCGGCGGCCGTCTGCAGCGCATCGCTGTCGAGCATCCTCGGTGTGTTCCTCACGCCGCTGCTGTTGACCGCGCTGGCCGGTACCTCCGGCGGTGTGCATGACCCGCTGCATGCGATAGGCGGCATCATGCTGCAGCTGCTGGTGCCGTTCGTGGCCGGCCACCTGCTGCGCCCGTGGATCGCCGGCTGGGTCGAGAAGCAGCGCGCGCTGCTGCGCTACACCGACCAGGCCACCATCCTGCTGGTCGTGTATTCGGCGTTCGGCGAAGCCGTCACCGAAGGGCTCTGGAGCAAGACCCCTGTGCTGTCGCTGCTGGCAGTGGCCGTGGTAGCCGCCGTCCTGCTCGGTATCGCCATGCCGCTGATCACCTTCATCGCCCGTCGCCTGCACTTCAACCGCGAGGACGAGATCGCCATCGTGTTCTGCGGCTCCAAGAAGAGCCTGGCCACCGGCGTGCCGATCGCCAAGGTGCTGTTCGCCGGGGGCAGCCTCGGTGCCATCGTGCTGCCGGTGATGATCTACCACCAGATCCAGCTGATCGTCTGCGGTGTGATCGCGCAGCGATATGCGCGGCGCAGCTCCTGACCCGGAAATTCATCCACACATGGCGTGGAACTACTGCAGAGCAGAGCCCATGCTCGGCTGATGCCACGCCACGTGTGGACGCCCCTCGCGCCGTCGCTAATCCACGATGGCGGCAGCGATGTCGTGCAGCAATCGGGCGTTACGCTCCACGTCGGTGCCGCGCTCCCCGGTTGCGATCAGGCTGAAGGTCTTGCTGTCTCCCGTCCAGACAAGCTCGACGCGGGTACGGCCAGCGCTGTCAACGCTCTTCTTCAAGTGCGCGAGCGCGCCCTTCACTGTTGTGTTCTGCGCCTCGGCGATGACCTCGATATGCGTGCCCGCAGCGATGAAGTTGTTCTCGCTGAACTCCACGATGCCGACGCCTTCCAGCTGGAAGAAACGGCTCAGCCCCGAGGACCTGCTTCCATCCAGCACGCCACTGGACTCCATACCGATCAGCTCCGCCGGTCCCAGGAGGCTTGCTTCCAAGCTGCTGGGTGGCTGTGGCAGCCGCTGGCGTAGTTCCGACGCCGAGCGATATCGGCGGGGCAAGGCGGCCAGCAGTTCGGCCCGCGTTGGGATGATCCCTTCTGCAACCTGCACCACACCCGCTGACCGGTCCATGTCCGTGCGAAGCTGATGCTTCACCTCTTCGGGGGCATCCAGGTCTGCCAGTCGCACGATCTGGTAGCTGCCAGCGCCGACAGACGATTCTCTCGTCGTCGAGGTCTCCTGCATTGCAGCTTGCATCGCACGTTGATGCAGCCAACGTCCCACCGGATCAGGAGCTGCATCGGTCTGCGATGCCTGGGCCGACATCGACATCAGCAGTGAAATTGCAAGACAGCAAAGGCTTTTCATGATGCTCACCACTCCGAAAGTTGGCAATCGACCGCGCTCGTGGACTGGGTGAATACACGTCCGCCCAGCACCCATGTGTGGTAACCATGAACAACCATCCGTTCCGGATCGGTGCCATCGCCTGCGTAGAAGCGCCAGGAGTACAGTCCATTGTTGGGAGCAGCAAGGACATGCTTCGGCTCGATGTTTCCAAGCGGGATATGCCTGGATGCGGTAGAGCCCTGGAAGTTGCGGAACTGGGGCCGTTCGTAGGTAACGGATTCATTGACGAATCCAATGCAGTTGGCCCGACTCAGTGCTTTTACTTCTGCTGTTGCATTGCCGGCCAAGCATGCAAGCGCAGCACATAGAACGATGGGCAGAGAAACATGGCATTTCATTGATTGCTCCACAGGATTGCGATTCATCTCGCAAATCCTGCGTATCCACATTCGATCATCCCGCCTGCCGGATCCATCCGTATCTGTGATCCACTGCCCGCGGTGAGTCAGCAGCGCGGCAGATCCCCACACCTTAGCGGCTCGGCGGGTTGGCAAAGTACCGCCTCCGGCGAGCGGAAGCCGACATTGAACGCACGGAGTTCTGTGGAAGACCGTCCACGCACGGCGTGGCTGCGCAGCACGCGTGCCGCCTCGATCAGGTCAAGCCTGTCCTCCCTGCGACGGCCGTCATGCATCCGGCTGATGCGCCCGCCTTTCCCTGGGATACGGTAGCGCCGGGCCATGCCCGGCGGCAGGCGCCCGTTACAACCAGGGCAGGATCCAGTGGTCGATCAGCAGGAAGGCGAACAGCGCCATCAGATAGACGATGGAGTACTGGAACATCTTCATCGAGAACAGCTCATCCGGCGGATCCAGCATGCGCCACGCATACCAGAGGAACACCGCGTTGAGCACGATCGCACCGCCCAGGTAGAACGGTCCGCTCATGCCCACCAGATAGGGCAGCAGGCAGACCAGGGCCAGCACCACCGAATACACCATGATCTGCCTGCGGGTATGCACCACGCCGTGGGTCACCGGCAGCATCGGGATCTTCGCCTTGGCGTAGTCCTCGCGGCGGAAGATCGCCAGCGCCCAGAAATGCGGCGGCGTCCAGATGAAGATGATCAGCACCAGCAGCGACGAGTACGCCCAGTCCGAAGAGCCCTGCATTCCGGTGACGGCGGCCCAGCCCAGCATCGGTGGCATCGCGCCGGCCAGACCACCGATGACGATGTTCTGCGAGGTCGCACGCTTGAGGTAGACCGTATAGATCACCGCATAACCGATCAGCGAAGCGAAGGTCAGCACGGCGGTGATCACGTTCACCCACAGCACCAGGATCGTCATCGACAGCACGATCAGCGCGCCGGCGAACACCAGCACCTGCCACGGCTTGACCTTGCCGACCACCAGCGGCCGCCACGAGGTGCGCGCCATCTGCGCATCGATGTGCGCATCCAGCAGCTGGTTGATCGCAGCCGCAGCCGAGGCCGCCAGCCAGATGCCGAGGAAGCCGAGCAGGCCCGCGCGTACCTGTTCCCAGCTGGGCACGCCTGGAATGGCCAGGACCATGCCCACCAGGGCGGTGAACACGATCAGGGCGACGACCTTGGGCTTGGTCAGGTCCCAGTACTGGCGGTAATTGGAGAACATCGGATCAGTCCGGGGCACGCAGGCGGGCCAGCAGGCTGACCAGCACGAACAACAGGGCAACGGCCACGCCGTTGTGCGCCACCGCCACTTCCAGCGGCAGCGCCAGCTTCACGTTGAGGATGCCGAGGGTGACCTGCAGCACCAGCAGCACGATCAGCGCAGTCGCCCAGCCCCGCATGCTCGGCAGGCGGAACAGACGCACGCCCAGCCACAGCAGGTAGGCAGCCACCACGATGGCGAACAGGCGATGCGCCAGCTGGATGGCGATGCGCGAGGCGCCATCGAGCACGCCCCCTTCGTAGTCCACGCCGATGCCACGCCACAGGGTGAAGCCTTCGACGAAGTTGTGCTGCGGCCACCACTGGTTGGCACAGCGTGGGAAGTTGTCCAGCGAGGCGCTGCCGCCGCCGCAGGCCAGCGCCGCGTAGTTGGCACTGACCCAGCCGCCCAGTGCGATCTGGGTGACCAGCACGACCACGGCGGCACGCAGCAGCCACTTCAGCCTGGGCGCCTCGGCCAGCGTGATCGGCAGATGCGTGGCCCGCCACGCCAGCCACACCAGCAGGCCGAACATCAGCATGCCGCCCAGCAGGTGGCCCATCACCACGATCGGCTTCAGCAGCAGCGTCACCGTCCACATGCCCAGCAGGGCCTGGAAGATCACCACCGCCAGGGTCAGTACCGCCGCGCGCGCCAGATCGATGTTGTTCCAGCGCAAGGCGGCGATCAGCAGTATCGCCTCACCACTCAGGGCCAAGGCACTGGCCGTTGCATGCCAGCCCATCATGTACAACGGTATGCCGGCAGCCACCAGCACGCAGGCGGTGACCACCGCCGTGGTTCCGAACCGGCGCCTGCGCGTGGCCAGCAGAGCCAGGGTCAGGATCTCGATGCCCAGCGCGCCGGCCAGGAAGCGGTGAACCTGCTCGCGCCAGGCCTTGTGCGTTTCCAGCGGACGGATATCGGCGGCCGGGTGGCCAACCGTCTCCTCGATGTGCTGCGGCCAGGTCGCGCGGCCATAGCAGGTCGGCCAGTCCGGGCAGCTCAGCCCCGCATCGGACAGACGGACGAAGGCACCGAACATGATCGTGCTCGCGGTCATGATCATAGCGAACCACGCCAGGCGGTGGAAATTGCGGTGCAGCGCCGGACGCGCGGAAAGGCTCATCAAACAGGACTCACTTCAGTTTCAGCAACGTGGCCATGTCCTTGCGCAGGCCCCCGAGGTCGCTGCCCGGGGCATGGCGCATGATCACGAAGCCGTTCGGATCGATCACGTAGACCGGCAGGCCAGCCGGATCGTCGACGCCGGGCAGGGCCGCGCGCAGCGCTGGCGACGGTGCCAGCGGCCGCAGCGCGGGCAGCGAGGCGATCGACGCCGGTGGCGGACCCAGCCACAGGATCTCGACATTATCGGCGTTATGGCCGAACAGCTGCCACACCTTGCCCAGTCCCTGCGACAAAGTGACGCACTGCGCGTCGCAGGCACCAGCCGGTGCCACCAGCAGGCGCCAGGTGCGCGCCTCCGGATTCCAGGGATAGGCCGTGCCGTCGGCCAGGGTCGGTGGCTGCTGGCGCAGGTCCACCGGGGGTTTGAGCAGCTGTCCACTGTTGCGGTGGCCGGTAGGCTGCCATCCGGAGAAGCGCAGCACGGCCGCCAGCGCCATTGCCCCGAAGAACACGGCGAACAACAACACCAGGGTCCGGCGACCGGAACCGCGCGCCTGCGGGGATGTAGCAGTGTTCATGCGGACATTTTCTCATGGTTGGACAGGGGATGCCGGGCGTCCGGTGTCGGGCCGGCGCTAGCGTGGAACGCGCCTGCTGCGCCATTCCAGCACCAGCGCAACCACCAGCACGGTCAGCGCCAGGCCGAACCATTGCACGGCGTAACCCAGGTGGCGCTGCGGGGGCAGCGTGTTCGGCAGCAGATCGAGGTCGCGTTCATCACCGAAGGGCAGCGCCGGATCAAGCCGCAGCACGCGCTCCGGCAGTGCAGGCAGCCCCAGCGCCGTCGCCAGGCCCTCGGCAGGCAGCCGGCTGGCCAGCCAGCGCTGCGCCTCACCGGTTGCAGAGAACGCCGGGCCCAGCGCCAACCCTGCCGACGGCGGCGGCGCCAGCAGCCCGCGCACGGCCACCGGCGAAGGCGGCGGCGGCAGGTCGGGGAGCGTGCGGTCGGCGGGCAGCGCGCGCCAGCCGAGGTCGACCAGCAGCACGCTGCCGCCGTCGCTGCGGAAGGGGCGATAGATCTTCACCCCGGCCCGGCCGTGCCGGGTCTGGTTGTCCAGCAGCACCACGCCCGGCAGGAAGCGGCCATGGTCGGCCACGCCATGCAGCGCGCCCGGCGCCGCCAGTGCCTGCGCCAGCGGAAGTGCCTGCGCCGCAGCGGGGCCCTGCGCATCCAGCATGGCCTGCTTTGCATGCATGCGCTGCAACTGCCACAGGCCCAGCGCGGTGAATCCCGTGATCGCCACCAGCGCCAGCAGCCAGCCGATCACCCGCGTGTGCTGGCGCATCATGACAAGTCCGCGCAAACGCGGTCAGATAGGCACATCCACCCTGCCCTCGAGCCGCGCATGAGTGATTCGCTGAAGACCCTGCTGGTGATCGCGTTTCTGATCGTCATCGTCTGGAACCTGGGCGCCGGGCTGTACTACCTGCTGGTCGACCGGGGCCAGACCAAGCGCACGGTCAACGCACTGACGCGCCGCATCGCGGTGTCGGTGGCGTTGATCGTACTGGTGATCGTGAGCATCTACATGGGCTGGATCAAACCGCACGGCATCGGTGGCTGAGTACGCCACCGGCACCGGCGCTTACAGCACGTAGACGAACAGGAACAGCATCAGCCACACCACGTCGACGAAGTGCCAGTACCACGCAGCGGCCTCGAACGCGAAATGGTTGTCGCGGGTGAAGTGCCCCTTTGCCGAGCGCAGCCACATCACGATCAGCATGATCGTGCCCAGCAGCACGTGCGCACCGTGGAAACCGGTCAGCATGAAGAACGTCGACCCGTAGATGCCCGAGCCGAGCGTCAGGTTCAGCTCCTTGTAGGCGTGGATGTACTCCTCCGCCTGCAGGGCGAGGAAGCCCAGGCCCAGCGCCACGGTCAGGCCCAGCCAGACCAGCAGCTGGCGACGGTGCCCGGCCTTCAGCGCATGGTGGGCGATGGTGAGCGTCACGCCGGAAGTCAGCAGGATCAGCGTATTGATCAACGGCAGGCCCCAGGCCGGAATGGTCTGGAAGGCCCCGCCGATCGCCGCCGGGCCGTTGGTAGGCCACCCCGCGGAGTAGCCCTGCCACAGCAGCTCGTTCGTCATCACCCCGCGTCCCTCGCCGCTGAGCCAGGACAGGCCCAGGTGGCGGGTGTAGAACAGTGCGCCGAAGAATGCGCCGAAGAACATCACCTCGGAGAAGATGAACCAGACCATGCCCATCCGGAACGAACCATCGACCTGGCGGTTGTAGTTGCCGGCCTGCGACTCGCGCACCACGTCGCTGAACCACCAGAACAGGGTCAGCACCAGCATCGCGATGCCGATGTAGAACGTCCAGCGCCCCCAGCTGGCATCGTTGAGCCAGCTGGCCACGCCCACCATGGTCACCATCATCGCGATGGAGCCCACGAATGGCCATTTGCTCTGGGCCGGGACGAAGTACACGTTGGCGTCGGTCGGTGTCTGGGCCATGTCGTTATCCGGGTCAGGGAGCGGCGTGCGCGCCTTCCGAAGTGGCGGCCGGAGCCAGCCGATCGGACAGCGCGTCGTTGCGGTAGAAGGTGTAGGACAGGGTGATCGTCTTGATTTCCGGCGGCAGATCCGGATCGACGATGAAGCGCACCGGCATGTCGCGCTTCTCGCCGGCCTGCAGCGTCTGCGCGGTGAAGCAGAAGCACTCGGTCTTGCTGAAGAATCCGGAGGCACGTGCTGGCGCGACAGAGGGCACCGCACTGCCGACGATCGCCTGTGGGCCGTCATTGCGGGCGTAATACAGCGCCTCGTTCAGCTCACCGGGCACCACGTCCATGGTCAGCTGCTCGGGATGGAATGCCCATGGCAGCCGCGAATTGACCCCGCCATCGAACTCCACCCGCACGGTGCGCTTTGCGGTGGCAGCCCCCACGCTGGCCTCGCTGCCCGGGCCGCGCTCCAGGCGCACGCCGAACACCTTCTCGCACGCGATGCGATACAGCGGCACCAGCGAGAAGGTCAGCAGGAACACGGCCACGGCAACGCCGATCAGGCGCGGCAGGCCGGCGCTGGGCGACGGTGTGCTGGCCGGTGTCGGGCTCATCGTCCGATCACCCCGCTGAGAATGAAGGTGGCATAGAACAGTACGGCGATGGCGCCCACCACGACCGCCGTGCGCCGGGCACGCCGGCGCTGCTGTTCGATGCCCTGAGTCTCGCCGCCGTACGGCCGGGCCCTGCCCGGCTGCTCTTCGACAGCCGAGCCGGGCTCGGCTCTACAGGTCTGGAGCGGGCTCTCGTTATGCATGCCCCACCTCAATGCGTGATGTCGTCATGCGCCAGATCGCCCGGGCGCAGGATCGGCGGGGTGGTGAAGGTATGGGCCGGTGCCGGCGACGGCAGCGTCCACTCCAGGCCACGCGCCCCTTCCCAGGACCGATCGGCCGCCTTCTCGCCATTGCGCAGCGAGGACAGCAGGATCGCCGCCATCATGAAGGGCGTGACGAACATGCCGAATGCGCCGATCGAGCTGATCAGGTTCCAGTCGGCGAACGCCACGCTGTAATCGGGAATACGGCGCGGCATCCCGGCCAGGCCGAGGAAGTGCTGCGGGAAGAACAGCAGGTTGACGAACACGATCGACCACCAGAAGTGCACCTTGGCCCACTTCTCGCTGTACATGCGACCGGTCCACTTCGGCCACCAGTAGTACACCGCGGCAATCAGCGCGAACACCGCACCGGTCACCAGCACGTAGTGGAAGTGGGCAACGACGAAGTAGGTATCGTGGTACTGGAAGTCGGCGGCGACGATGGCCAGCATCAGACCGGAGAAGCCGCCAATGGTGAACAGGATGACGAAGGCCACCGACCACAGCATCGGCGCCTCGAACGTCAGCGAGCCACGCCACATCGTGCTGACCCAGTTGAAGACCTTCACGCCGGTCGGGATCGAGATCAGCATGGTGGCGAACATGAAGTAGATCTCGCCGCCCAGCGGCATGCCCACGGTGAACATGTGGTGGGCCCAGACGATGAACGACAGGAAGGCGATCGCAGCCGTGGCGTACACCATCGCCTGGTAGCCGAACAGCGGCTTGCGGCTGAAGGTGGGAATGATCTCGCTGACCACGCCGAAGGCGGGCAGGATCATGATGTACACCTCGGGGTGGCCGAAGAACCAGAAGATGTGCTGGAACATCACCGGGTCACCGCCACCGGCGGCGTTGAAGAAGCTGGTGCCGAAGAACTTGTCGGTCAGCAGCATGGTCACCGCACCGGCCAGCACCGGCATCACCGCGATCAGCAGGAAGGCGGTGATCAGCCAGGCCCAGCAGAAGATCGGCATCTTCAGCAGGTCGATGCCCGGCGCGCGCATGTTGAGCACGGTGGCGATGATGTTGATCGCGCCCATGATCGAACTGATGCCGGCCACGTGGATGGCGAACACAGTGAAGGCCACGTTGTAGCCGCCCTGCAGCGACAGCGGCGGATACAACGTCCAGCCACCGGCCGGCGCACCTCCGGGCAGCAGGAAGGTGAGCAGCAGCAGGCTGAAGGCCACCGGCAGCAGCCAGAACGACCAGTTGTTCATGCGTGGCAGGGCCATGTCCGGCGCACCGATCTGCAACGGCACCATCCAGTTGGCCAGGCCGACGAAGGCCGGCATCACTCCGCCGAAGATCATCACCAGTGCGTGCACGGTGGTGAGCTGGTTGAAGGTTTCCGGCCTGACGAACTGCAGGCCCGGCTGCATCAGCTCGGCGCGGATGATCACGCTCATCGCCGCGCCGATGATGAACATGATGAAGCTGAAAAGCAGATACAGGGTGCCGATGTCCTTGTGGTTGGTCGAGAAGAACCAACGCTCGAAGAAACCCGGGTGGTGGTGGTGATCGTCGTGCCCAACTGCCGAGTGCGCCATTGCAAAACACCTCTCAGAATCGGTTGTCGCCACGGCCGCAGGCGGCCGCGGGATTTACATCACGCGCCGCTGGCCGCGGTGGCAGGGGCGGCACCCGCTTCGGCGGCGGCAGGTTCGGCCGGCGCGGCAGGCGTCTCCGCCGCAGGCGCAG